>JBMZDT010000063.1:0-8527 GCA_049614505.1 Leucothrix sp. | reverse complement strand
TTATTTACAGGCAAAAAACCCATCAGACATCGAGATGTTGGTTGCTTTATCAGGCGAGTTAGGTTTGGATGCTGATCAGTTTGCTAACGATTTAACTAGCCGCGAGACCGATGAGATATTGCACCAAGAAATGCAGTTCGGTGCGAGTATCGGTGCGCAAGGGTTTCCAAGCTTAATTCTGCAAACCCCAGAGGGATATAGCTATATCCCTCTGGATTATAATGAACCAAGTGTTGTCTTAAATCGGTTAGAGCGCTTTATTTAGCTAGTAAGGACGTTCACCAATGTAGTTACCTGCTGGGCTGTAGTTGCAGACCCAAAGCTGTGATTTATCCCCACATTGTTGGTATGCACAGCCAACTTCTGTCGTGTCACGCCAGACAATTTGTGTGTAATGGCCACACTGCTCACCTGCTTGACAGCTATTGGTGGCATAGTTATAAAACGCTTTTTCATCGGCCCAATCTTTCACGACGCGCTCAATAGTGACCGGCTGCAGCTCTCTAAGCCCGGTTGACCAGATTCTAGGGCTGGCCCACCATAAGTTCTCGCCGTATTGTTGTTTAAAAGGACCTTGCTGTGGGCGATGCTGCATGCCGCAATTTCTAACATTGGCTGAGCGATTAGCCCATTGCTGCGCATAATTTGCTAAATGTGCTGACCAAGTCAATGGTGGAAGATTGTGTGCGGTGCGTACGGTATTGTGTGCATCGAGTGTTCTGGCAAAGCGCTGCCCCGCTGAGATTGGACGTTCGATAAAGTGTTCATGTGGGTCAGGCTGTTGGGAATGGGTAAATGTAACGGTTTCAATGTCGGGTTGACTACCACCTGATGCCCTAGTTGGGTTCTCTTTCTGGGGGATGGTACCGCCGCCGCTACAAGCAATAGCCAATAAGCCACAGTTTAGGCCCAAGCCTATTTTTATTAGGTTTGGGGTAATTATTTTTCCACGAAACATAGTGATCTAATCTCATTGGTAATCAATCCCTTTGAGTTAATTTTCTACGTCCTGTAAAAAATATTATTTTAATTGTGTTGTTTGTGAGAACTAACTTGAGCTATCCAGTATTAATTCAGCGGGTTCAGCAGTAATGATTTGCATTTCATTGCTGCGGGTTGTTCCAATCCCATCAGTTGAAGCACGGTTGGTGCGATATTGCCTAAGCCACCGCTAGTTCTTAATGACCAAAATTTTTGATCGATTATTAAACAAGGAACAGGATAGACCGTGTGCTGCGTATTTGGTTCGTTGCTGATTGGGTCGACATATTCATCACAATTACCATGATCCGCAGTTAAAATCACGGAGTAGTCGTTTCGAGCAGCAGCATCAAGCACGTTACCTACTTCAGCATCCATAGCCTCTACAGCCTTGATAATGGCGTCTGGAATGGCTGTGTGACCAACCATGTCACCGTTGGCGAAATTCACTACAATAAACGCGTGCTCTTGCTGATTAAGTGCATCGACAACCGTACTAGCGACTTCTGCAGCGCTCATCTCAGGACACTCATCGTAAGTAGCCACATCGGGTGAGTTGACTACGATACGGTCTTCGCCGTTGTAAGGGGATTCTTCGCCGCCATTAAAGAAGAACGTGACATGCGCGTATTTTTCTGTTTCTGCGCAGTGCAATTGTTTGAGCCCAGCCTCGCTAATCACTTTGGCGAGGCAGGTTTCGGGTTGCTCCGGTTCAAATACAATCGGCCCAGTTAACGTTTTATCATATTCTGTCATCGTGGTTAGGGAAGCCGCTTGGAAATCACCACGATCAAAATGCTCAAAGGCTTTATGTGAAATAGCGGCGGCCATTTGGCGAGGACGGTCGTTGCGGAAATTAAAGAAAATAGCAGGGTCATGAGAAGCTATTTTTTCTGCACCTTGAATAATGCAGGGTTTAATAAATTCGTCAGTTTCACCATTGGCATAGGCGGCTTCCATTGCGGCATCCGCTGTCGCAAAATGCTGGCCTTGATGATTAACTAATGCTTGCCAAGCCATTGCTGTGCGATCCCAACGTTGGTCACGATCCATTGCAAAATAACGACCGCTAATAGTGGCGATTTGCCCTGAGTGGTTGTCTATGCAGGTCTGTATTGTTTGAATAAAGCGTCGGCCTGAACTTGGTGAGGTGTCGCGACCGTCAGTAAATGCGTGAATCATCGGAGTGACGTCATGCTTTGCACAGAGCTTAATAAGTGCGCAAAGGTGATCAATGTGCGAGTGAACTCCTCCATCTGAGGCTAAACCAAGAAGGTGCAGCGGTCTTGAGGCGGCTTTTGCATCAGCAATTGCTTGTAAAATAACGGCATTTTCTGTAAAGCTGCCATCTTCAATCGCGTCATCAACCCGCACTAGGTTTTGTTTAATGATGGTTCCGCAACCAATCGTTAAGTGACCTACTTCAGAGTTACCCATTTGCCCCTCTGGTAGCCCAACGGGTGTTCCCGATGCCTGCAAGGTGGTGTGCGTGTTGGATCCAAAATAACGATCAAGGTTGGGGGTATTCGCTTCGTAAACGGCATTGTTTTGCTTGCTAGGATTAGTACCAAAGCCATCTAAAATGATTAAGAGTGTATTGCGACGGGGTGCGGATTGCTTGCTCAATGGTACTGGCCTTATTTGAATAATCTAAGGAAAGTAGTGTAGGTGATTTTGCGCTTTTTTGCATCCTGAGGAATGCTTACATTTTCCACTAGTCAGAAGATATAGGGGAGTTAAATCAGTTTTGCTAGCATAGTGAATATAACAATTACAACAAGCGATCAATATGAGTCTAGCTGTCGCCTATACCCGTACTAATGACGGTATTCATGCCCCTCAAGTCAGTGTTGAAGTGGATCTTAGCCACGGATTGCCAGGGTTTTCAATCGTAGGGTTGCCTGAGGCCGCTGTACGTGAAAGTAAGGACCGGGTGCGCTCGGCAATCATTAATTCAGGGTTTGAGTTCCCGAATAATCGCATTACAGTTAATCTAGCGCCAGCAGATCATCCAAAGCAGGGTGGGCGGTTTGATTTGCCCGTTGCGATTGGCATTCTTGCTGCTTCAGGGCAAATCGAGCAGCTGACATTAGATGCTTATGAATTTATTGGTGAGCTCGCTTTGAGTGGCCAGCTGCGTACGATCAATGCAGTATTGCCAACAGCCTTTGCCGCGCATCACCAAGGTCGTGCGATCATTTTACCAGAAGGTAATGCGCAAGAGGCTGGCATTATTGAAAATGCGCTGGTACTGCCTTGTAATGACCTTATGTCGGTTGTTAAGCATCTGAATAATCAGCAGCCATTGGTCGCTTTCAAGCGTAAACAAGCCGAATCAAAAACGCGTTATGACTTGGACTTATCGGAGGTTAAAGGGCAGTTTCAGGCGAAACGGGCATTAGAAATAGCCGCAGCGGGTGGGCATCATTTACTGATGGTTGGCCCGCCAGGTACAGGTAAGACAATGTTGGCAAGTCGCTTACCAGGGATTTTGCCTGCAATGACACAGGAAGAAGCATTGGAGTCAGCATCAATTGCCTCAGTCAGCCATCAAGGTTTTGATTTTGACAATTGGTCCAAGCGCCCATTTCGTGAACCGCATCATACGGCATCAGCGGTTGCATTGGTGGGAGGTGGTACAAAGATTATGCCGGGTGAAATTTCGCTGGCACATAATGGTGTCCTGTTTCTTGATGAACTGACAGAATTTAAGGGCAGGGTGCTGGATGTACTACGCGAACCTTTAGAAACAGGTCGCATTACCTTGTCACGTGCCGCTCGGCAAGCGGATTACCCTGCTCAGTTCCAATTGGTCGGTGCGATGAACTACTGCCCGAAGGGGTTAGACTGCTCAGAGCAATCGGTACAGTGCCAATGTAGTGCTGAGCAGCAACGGCGCTATCGGAATCGTATTTCTGCTCCTTTTTTGGATCGCATTGATATCCAAATTGATGTGCCACGTTTAACGCATGCAGAGCTAACGTGCCGGAATCCATCTGAAACTAGCGATACAATCAGGGCGCGAGTGTGCAAAGCTAGGGCAATTCAGTTAAAACGTCAGCAGATGCCGAACCATGCGATGGGCACAAAACAGGTTAATGAGTATTGTCAGTTATCAGCGACTGATGAGGCATTGCTAGGGCAGGTTGTTGAGGCCTTTAGCCTCTCTGCAAGAGCTTGTCATCGTATACTCAAAGTGGCTCGGAGTATTGCTGACCTTGAACAGTCTGTTGGGATTCAGACGGCGCACCTTACAGAAGCCGTATCTTACCGGTCGATGGAAAGAGCTTAATAAGTGGGCCAGCACTTCTACTAAGACGCGGCCCACCGCTTGCTTGCTAAATATTAGAGTATTGGCATTAATGCTTGGTGATTAAGGTGACTCGCTAACGCTTTAGGGGTCATGCCTTCAGAGTTTTTTGCTCCACGGCTGAGGCCTTGGCTAATTAAGTAAACAGCTGTTTCGCTGTGTCCAAAACGGGCGGCTTCGTGTAATGCGCTCCATTTCTTTTCTGTCAGTGCAAACTTATTGGCCCCGCTGCTAAGTAGCAGTTTCACCATGGCGAGTTGGCCTTTGGCGGCCGCTTCGTGCAGCGGGCTCTCTTGGAATTTATCAACAGCATTCACATCTGCACCACCGCTAATGAGTGAACGTGCTACCTCTAGCAAGCCTTTGGCTGCTGCTTTGTGGAGCAATGTTTCACCAATCCCGTCAGACACCGAAGTTGAGGCACCCGATTTACCTAATAATGAGACCACCGCTGCATTGCTTGTGCGGATTGCAATTTGCATTGGGGTGCCTTTGGGGCTGCCTACGTTAGCATCAGCACCGTAATTTAACAGCATTCCAGCAATATCAGTTTGGCCCCGGCTAATCGCAGTATGTAGCATTTGCCCTTCTGGGCCACGGCCATTTGGGTTTGCTTTAAACCTGAGAAGTTGTTGGGCAAGTCCTTTTTGCCCATTCACAATAGCAGCGTACAGCGCTGGGCCTTTTGGGCCAGTAGAGTCAGGATTACCAGCGTATTCTAGCAGGGTTTGGGTTAGCCCTGAATTATTGCTGTCCACTGCCATGTAAACAGCACTGCCCTGTGGGCCTTGTAAGCTTGGATCTGCGCCGTTCTTTAGTAATAGATCAATGGTTGGCTGGTGGCCTTTTTGTATTGCAAGCTGTAGTGGTGTTGATCGGTTGCGGTTGGTCAAGTTGGTGTTGGCACCATAGAGTATAAGCTCGTCTGCAATGTCGTAATTGCCACGCCGAATCGCTGTATATAGCACAGGTTCGCCATTCGCACTGGTATAGTCTGGATCAGCGCCTAGTTTTAAAAACCGATCGGCTTCTTTTAAGTTGCCCGCATTTAAGTTGTCAGCAAACGCTTTGGAGACAACGACTCCCCCATTAGGTCTGGGTGGTACTGGACGACGCTGAAGCGTTCTTTTTTTGCTGCTGTAAACTGGTGAGTTTGCGTTACTGGGTGCAGGGGTGGCTGTAGGTTTAGGTGCAGGGGGCGTTATGCTGGCTTCTGGCTCAGGGGTAATAGCTGTGCCTGAAGAAGGAAGTGTTGATGAGGTACCGCCGCATCCTGATAGTACGATTGCTGTGGGGACAGCAACGACTGACACGAGTCTTAGTAAATTCATGTAGTGACCCTTTCCGTAGTAGTCTGTATTTTTTGATTGTTCAATGACTAAATCTGATTGATTATTCTAGCAACCGAAATAAAGAGCCCACCTGATTGACTGCTGGGGTGATTAAAGAATAATCAACGCTGATCTTTGCACGTCCAAATATAGCTAATCCATCATAGCTTGTCAGGTATTAGTTGGTGAAAACCGCTTAGCGCGTTCATTTTCAGAGCAAAGTGCCTTGTTTAAGGTACATTAGGCCGTTTATCACAGAAGCAACGAGGGTGCTACCACCTTTAGACCCCAACACCGTGATGCAAGGAATGCCTAATGTGACGTGGTTGTCCCAAAGGTATTGCTTGGCTTCAATTGCCCCCATATACCCACGAGGCATCCCAATAATAAGTGCTGGTTTTTTTACCTCATCACGTTCTAATAAATCTATTAAGTGAAATAGCGCAGTCGGTTCATTGCCAACTAATACAATGCTGCCTTCTAAAAAACGCTTACAGTCTTCAATTGAAACCATGGCTCGGGTAATTTTTTTAGCTTTGGCTTGTGAAATTGTTCTGGGTCTGTTGATCAAGCAAATGGGTTCTTTTCTGAAGTAATCCGTTTTTAAGCCCTCAATAACCATGCTTGAGTCACAAATAATATTGGCATTTTTTTTAAGTGCGTTCAGTCCTGATGCAATGGCGTTGCCACTGAAGCGATAGTCATTGATTAGACTGTCATCACCGTAGGCATAGAGCATCCTAATGATTAGCTGTTGGGTGGGATCATCGGGGCTGTGCAAGCTAAAGGCTTCCCGAATCATTTTTATCGACGTTGACTGGATGAGCTTCGGATCGCGTTCGTATTTGATCATAGGTCAAATCTCTAGTCATCAAGTGTTTACGGCCAGGTACTAGTTTAAGTCAAAAGAGGTGCAGAAGTGACAGAAACAACAATAAAGGGCAATTATTGACAGTTTGTTAATAAATGTCAGGTATAGACGTAAATATTAACGCTAAAAAACATGATGGTTTTTATTAAAAATATTTATTAATCAGTAGGTTAGTTTTATTTCAAGGTTTTTGGCATCAGCCTTGCAACTATCCTAGTACAACAACAAAAAACAGAATAACAATAAAACTACAAGCCTTGAGATAAAGAACCCAGTGCCCTGATCTTCCCCTGAGAAAAGGGCACATTTTAAAGAATTTACCAGCAAGCCCCGAGAGATAGAGCGATTTTGCAATAACTAAAATAAGATAGTCGCCAATCTCAACCTCTGCGCCTTTTGTTCCCCCCAACAAAAGGCGTTTTTTATGTCAGCCTTTCAACGAGGCGCGCTTGTTATCAATCAAGCACCCTGCAAGCTAGATAGATCAGCCACTTGCAAAAATAAGCCCCGCAGTGAGTTTAAGAGTGCTAAACGGTTGCGCTTTAGCGACTCATCATCTGCCATTACCATGACACTATCAAAAAAGGCGTCAACTTCGGGCCGAATGGTTGCCAGTGAGCTGAGTGTTTGTGTGTAATCTTTGTCCGCAAAGAGTGGTTGCAGTTTGGCTTGTTGTGCAGCGATGGCATCAAACAGCGCATGCTCTTGAGTTTCAACAAATAAGGCCTTGTCAACCACCGTATCGACATTACCATCGCCTTGTTTCTTGAGAAGATTAGCAATACGCTTATTCGCAGCAGCCAGTGGCACTGCTTCTGGCAAGGTCTTGAAAGTGCTGACTGCTTTAACGCGCTGCTCAAAATCAAGTGGCGATTCAACTTGCATTGCTGATACAGCATCAATCACATCGTGACTCACGCCTTGATCTTGATAGTAGGCACGCAGCCGTTCCATGATGTATTGATAGGTAGGGTCAATAGCTTCGGATGCGTCGACTTTGTCTTGCAGTCCTGTAGCTGCTTGTTCTAGCAGCGTTCGAAGATCAACCGTTAGGCCGCCTTCAATGATGATACGCAAAACACCCAGCGATGCACGACGCAATGCAAACGGGTCTTTTGTACCTGTTGGTTTTTGGCCAATGGCATAGATGCCTAAAATGGTGTCGAGCTTATCCGACAAGGAAAGGATTTTTCCCGTCATATAGCTGGGGATGTCATCACCCGCAAAGCCCGGCTTGTATTGTTCTTCAATGGCGTAAGCAACTTCCTCTGCCTCACCATCGTTAAGTGCGTAATAGCGCCCCATAATGCCTTGAAGGTCGCTGAATTCCAGCACCATGTCGCTGCTGAGATCGCATTTACTGAGCTTAGCGGCACGGATGGCGTGATCAATATTTTCGCCGAGTTGTTTAGCGATAAAGCCAGATAGCTGCGCAACACGTTCAGTCTTTTCAAAGGAAGTTCCAAGCTTCTGTTGGAAGACAATCTTCTTAGTATCGTCGCGGAATGATTCCAGTGATTTTTTACAGTCTTGCTGCCAGAAAAAAGCGGCATCGCTGAAACGTGGGCGAATGACCCGCTCATTGCCATCGCGTACAACAGAAACGTCGCTGCTTTCGATATTACTGATGGTAATGAAGTAGGGCATTAACTTGCCTGCATCATCAACGACGGGGAAGTATTTTTGATGATCCTGCATACTGCTAATTAGGCATTCCTGGGGAACTTCGAGGAATTCTGCACCAAAACAACCATCAACAGCCATTGGCCATTCTACTAGGTTTGTCACTTCGTCAAGTAAGCTCTCTTCGATAACTGCTTGGCCGCCTAGTGATTTGGCACTGGCTTCAGCTTGCGCTTTGACAGTTGCTTTACGCTGCTGCTGGTCTACCAGAACATAAGCTTGCTTCATGGCTTCAACGTAGTCTGTGGGTTGATGCAGTGTGACTGTTTCAGGATGGTGGAAACGGTGGCCGCGTGATTCACGCCCCGTCTTGATGCCTAAGATTTCAGCATCAACAACATCATCGCCTAA
>JBMZDT010000062.1:0-8571 GCA_049614505.1 Leucothrix sp. | reverse complement strand
CATATCTTGACGAACCTGCATGGACACGCGTGAATGACCCAGCGTTGTACTCAAAATCTGCATTCCTAACGCTTTAGTCGCGTGGTCATTAGCGTGCATTTCAGCGCTGCAAGCATCGGGGGAAACATTGGATTGTGCCATAATGAAAGCCCTGTTCATTTCGCTAGCGGCCCCTTAAATTTCAAGATCGGCTAGCGACTTAGTTTAATTCAAATATACCTGACGCCATTAATGAGATACAGTATTTTCGAATAGATATCATTTTATGTATCACAATTTTCAATGAAGCAAACACCGCAAGCTACAACCACCTTTGCCAATGCTGCAACGACTTTAATCGAGCGTTTTGCTCAGTCTCGCCCGATGCACGCCAATTCTCTATTAATCAGTATTTACGGCGATACGATTTGCCCGCATGGCGGAACAATTTGGCTGGGCAGCTTAATTAAATTGGTTGAGCCATTAGGCATTAATCAACGTTTGGTACGCACCTCTGTGTTTCGACTGGCAGAAAAGAACATTCTCCAATCAAAGCAAGTGGGGCGTCGCAGCTACTATTCACTCACCGACCGTGCTTTTCGCCAATTTGTCAGCGCGTCCAGACGTATTTATGCCCCACAAGCCCAGCCATGGGATACACAATGGCGTCTCGTTTTAACCTCACTAGGCACACTCACTGCGGCACAGCGCGATACTGTTCGCAAAGAATTATTTTGGCTAGGTTTTAGCCGCCTTAGCTCTGGTGTTTATGTCCACCCGATGGCTGATCCTAATGAAGTTCAGCAATTGATGACAGAGCTTGGGGTAAGTAGCGATGTGGCTGTGCTCACCGCTAGTGCGGCTAACATTGACCAGATGCCTATGACTAATACCTTAATTAGCGAATGCTTTGATTTGAGCCAAAGTGAACATGAGTACCAACGACTGATTGCCGATTTTCAGGCAGTGCATGGAGCAGCCTTAAAAACAGATGCCCCAGATCCTAAACAGTGTTTTTTGGTTCGGACCTTATTAATTCATCGGTTTCGGCACATCTTACTAAAAGAGCCTGAACTGCCAGATGCTGTGATTGCGAAAGACTCTGTCAGCGCCCAGGCTAGGGCATTACTTAACAGCCTCTACCTGCGTCTATGCCCAGCAGCTGATGCGTACTTTACGGATGTTTGCGAGGCTGAAGGACAGACACTTCAGCCACCTGAAGCAGACTACTATCAACGTTTTACATTAGGGTTCTAGCTTTTCCAATACCTCAACGCCACGGTATTTAATCAGCGCGTGCTGTTTAACCACATCTGCTTGCTTGGGCAATAGATTAAACCAGCGCTCACCAGGGTTTTGAAACCCCTCTGGGATGGCATCTTGCTTAAGGATGGCAGTAGCAATCAGTGACCATGGCTTATCCTCACCCGCATAGCTCACATTGTACTGCGTCCCTTCCGTATGGGTTGAGAAGATCGCGTTTTGTAATTCGATTGCGCCTTGATCCAAAATCTCCTGCGCCAGCACGCTTGAAGACGCCACATCCACAATCGTGTCAGCATTAACCACCTGAAACAGCAGCTCATCTTTACGCACTTTCTCTATAATCGTTCGTACTTTGGGTCGAATGCGTTCCACCACGGCACAAATCGATGTTGATAAATCATCAGATTCCACTAGCGACGCATCATTAGCCAAAATCAACACCGTTTCAGCAGTATCTAGGCCTGCTTTTTTTAGCACACCACTGTCTGAAGCGACCCCTTTAACAAAGTCCACATTCGCAGACGCCATCCAGGCGGGCTTTTCATCTAACCGATTATTTGCACAGACGATAACAGCGTGCTCAAAACGCGAATCATTGCGCAGTTCAGTCACGATATTCTGCACTTTCTCATCACTGGGATAACCCGCAATGATTAAATCCACCTGACCTTTCATACTTATCAACCCTTTCTTGCGTTTTGAACCGACTTCAACCATTAGCTCGGTAACCTTACCTAAAAATAGTCCCAGCAAGGCAATACCAATCACCATATACAGCGTGACAAAGACCTTACCCAGCCCAGTTTTAGGCGAGATGTCACCATAGCCAACGGTTGTCGCCGTCGTCACTAAAAAATAGTAAGTATCGAGCAGCGATAGCTCTTCAACCAGCCACATGTACAAAGCAAACAGCAGTGATGCCGCTAAGAAAAACAGCAATAAACGCTTGTTTTCCTTTAGCACAGGCATGGTTTTGAAGCGTCTAAACGTGCTAACCAGAAAAAACATACTACTCGCCTGAGATCGCTAAATCAGCGAAGCGAATCGAGGGCATTAACGCATTTCGCTGCCAATTCCAAAAACGTGCATCACCAATACACTGAACTTGGTTTAGCATCTTGTAAAAATTACCCGCGACCGTGACTCCTCTAACCGGTTGCACCCGCTCGCCATCACGACACAAAAAGCCTGACACACCCAAACTAAAATCACCTGAAATCGCATTTGCACCAGAATGCAAACCGGCCATGCTGGTAATTTCTAAATACTCACCCGCATAGAGCTCAGCCGCGCTAGCAGCTCCCGCATCCATCACTAATTGGTGCAAAGACACACCCAAGGTAGAGTGCGGCCCTCTGGCCGCATGACCCGTTGAGGCCGTGTCAAAATGGCTTGCGGTCACACTATTGTGCATCATCGCGTTGAGCTTACCTTCAACGATAAAATCGGTGTCGGCTGTCGCAGAGCCTTCTGAATCAAACAGAGTATAACCAAAACCATCCATCAGAAGTGGTTGGTCTCTGAGCGTCAAACGACTATCAGCAACAACCTCCCCCAGCTTTTCACGCCAAGGGTTGATCCCCTCTTTTGCTGCCTTGCCAGACAGCACCATAGAAAACACACTAAACAGCTCAATCTGACATTCACGATCAAAAATCACATCGTAATGCTTAGAAGGAATCGGCTTGCCATCTAACAAATCCAAGCTCGTACTGGCGACAGACTCAATCAACGCGGGAACATCTAACTGCGCTGTTAGGCGACTCATCTGCCCGGTGCCTTCCATGGCATTTTTCTCACCGTCTTCAGCTAAGGCATACGCATAGGCGTAGACCATGCGCTGGCGACTCGCCGCACTCAAACCCGCTGTCGAGAACAAATACTGGCTGTTAGCGACATCAGCAAACCCGTTATACGGCACATTTTTAACCAGTGGCTTCTCTAACAAACCCTGTTCAAGCTGCAATACCATCTCAATCTGTTGATCAACCGTTGCCACATCTTCTGGGCAAAAAATACGATCATCGCTCACCAACGTTGCTTGAGAATCCAAAATACGCTCATGTGGCTCAGGATCTGAAAACGTCGCATTTTGCAGTGCCTGATCAACCATCCACTGTAACGACTCAGTATCACTGGACTCACTGTAAGAAATACCGACATGATCATCTTTAATAACCCGCACACCAAAGCTCTGTGTATTGCTAACGGTATGCTCTTCAAGCTTGCCTTCGTTCGCTTTGAGCGACAACGACTCAGCGGCCACAATAATCAGATCCGCTTCAGCACCTGCGTCTTGTACCTGGTTAAATACTTGCTCACTTGCTGCTTTTAGTTGGCTATCAATCGCTTGTGGTTGGCTCATTAGGCATTACCTCCCACTAAAATATCATCCACTTTAAGCGCAGGCTGCCCGACCGTTGTAGGAATAGAACCACTTACCGAGCCACACATACCACAGGCCAACGCAAAATCTTTACCCACCATACTGATTTCTTTTAACACCGCAGGCCCCGTACTAATCAGCGTCGCTGCTTTAACCGGGTATTGAATTTTACCGTTTTCAACGTAGTAGCCTTCCGTGACAGCAAAGTTAAACTCGCCCGTGCCAGGCTGCACAGAACCACCGCCCATGTGCGAGGCATAAATGCCTTTATCAATAGACGCGATCATGTCATCCATATCACTGTCGCCCGCTTCAATAAAGGTGTTACGCATGCGCGAAGCAGGTGCAAAACGGTAGGACTGGCGACGCCCTGAACCACTGCGTGGATAACCCGTTTTTTCACTACCGATACGATCCACTAAGAAATTGGTCAGCTGTCCGTCTTTAATTAGCTGAGTGCGCTGTGTAGGCATCCCTTCATCATCAATATTGATAGAACCCCACTCATTACTCATTAAACCATCATCCACTGCATTTACCACTGGGCTCGCAATCATTTCACCCATCTGGTCATGAAACACCGACGCTTTTTTCGCAACCGACGTGGTTTCTAATAAATGCCCACAGGCTTCATGGAAAATCACCCCACCAAAACCGTTACCAATGACCACTGGCATACGACCCGAAGGGCAAGGCTTTGCGCCCAGATTAATTAACGCTTGGCGTGAAGCTTCCTCACCCGTCACTTCAGCATTCATTGAGTCATTAAGCTCCCAACCCAATAAGCCGCCATCATTCCAACCGCCAGTGGCTTGCTCGGTACCATCTGAAGCAATGGCCGTTAGCCCTGCGCGGATATAGTGACGTGTATCGCTGGTGTGTAGCCCTTCACTATTAAATATTTCAACCGCCTGCTCACGCTGTGTGCAATAGCCACGGGTTTGCGAAATGCTGTCACTAACACCCCGTGCAATCGCATCAGCCTTCAGTAGGTAAGCCACTTTGCTATCAATCGCCGCATCTTTACTCAGCACGATTTGTGAAGGATGGCGATCCTGCATGACGCTAAAATCAAATGCCATACACTCATTGATACGGTCTCGCTTGTCCCTAGCCGCAAGCTTTGACGCAATGCGCTTTAGCCCATCAGCATCCGTTTGATTGGTATAACCATAAAGCACTTTGCCGCCAAAAACGATGCGCAGGCCAATGCCAAAATCAATGCCGGAGTCAACCGACTTCACTTTATCGCTTAGGGTATTGAGGGATGAGGTCAGGTGCTTCTCAACGAATAGTTCAGCAAAGTCAGCTCCTAGTGATAGGGCGTGATCAAGCACTGATTGTGCGGTGGCGGGATTTAACATCCGATAGGACTCCTCTCGTTATTTTGTACGGTTTTGACTGAAGTATAAAGAAAAAGGCGCGTAGAAAATACATTCTACGCGCCCAAAGTTACTATTATCTACACTAGTCTAAGTGCAATTATAGCCCACTTTTTGAAAGTTTGGCGCGCCTAAATCTACTTTCACACACTATTTCTCTACAGCATGGTTAATAAGTGAGCAATCTAACTAAAAAGTAATGTGAAATTTGGCAAAACAACCTACGAAAATAGGCACCAAGCGACCACATAGCTACTTCAATAAGATTTCCGGCCCCATAAAGGTGGTAGGCAAGAACGTAGATAACCAAGGGATATACGTCACCATAATCAAGAAAATAAACAAAATCGTTAAGAATGGTAAGGCCGCACGCACCACAGACATCATCGGCATGCCAGCCACGCCGCTGGTGACAAACAAATTAAGTCCTACAGGTGGCGTAATCATACCAATTTCCATATTCACCACCATAATAATCCCCAAGTGAATTGGGTCAATTCCTAACTCCATCGCAATTGGAAAAACCAACGGCGCAACAATCACTAGCAAGCCCGATGGCTCCATAAATTGGCCACCAATCAACAAAATCACATTCACAACAACTAAGAACATGACTGGGCCTAGCCCTGCCGCTAGCATGGCATTGGTAATTTGCTGTGGTATCTGCTCATCTGTTAGGACATGTTTCAAAATTAAGGCATTGGCGATAATGAACAGTAAGGTAATCGTCAATTTACCTGCTTCAAATAAGGTCTTACGCGTATCTTTATGGAATAGCGATGGGATGAAATAGACAACCGTTTCTAACAGATAACGTGGCAAATTAATCAGGAAGGCTTTGGGTGTGGTTGCAAGTGCCTTACCAGCCAACGGCCCCATATCACGATAAATAAAGGTAGCAATAAAAAACGCATACACAGCAGCAGCCTCGGTTGGCGTGAAAATTCCGCCATAAATTCCGCCTAAAATGATCACGATGAGAAATAAGCCCCAGCCCGCCTCTAGCCCTGAGACAAGAACCTCACGAAACCCTGCAAACTCCCCCTTAGGCATCTTACGAATACGCGCAATCACATAAATTGCTACCATCAGCATTAATCCTGCTAACAAACCCGGGATAACACCCGCTAAGAACATACGCCCCACAGACACATCTACAGACGACGCGTAGACTACCATGACAATGGAAGGGGGAATAAGAATACCTAAGGTGCCTGCATTACAAATGACCCCCGCAGCAAACTCTTTGCTGTAACCCACTTTGCGCATACCTGCGATAACAATGCCACCAATAGCCACTACAGTTGCTGGCGAGGAACCCGACAGTGCCGCAAACATCATGCAAGCAAACACTCCCGCAATAGCTAGGCCACCATGAAAATGCCCAACACAGGCAATCGAAAAACGGATAATGCGTTTTGCCACCCCACCCGTGGACATAAAACTTGAGGCCAATATAAAAAATGGAATCGCCAGCAGTGTGTAGTGCCCTGCCATGGCTTGAAACAGCGTCTGAGCAATGGATGCTAGTGACGTGTCTGAAAGCACCAGCAAAAACATCATCGAGCTAAAGCCTAGCGCGATGGCAATGGGAACACCTAAGAGTAATAAACCAATAATTAAGGCAAATAAAATGGCAACATCCATTACTTAACCCCCTCAGCGCGTGAAGCGGCTATTTCATCGATGGCATCTTCTACTTCGTGACTTGCGATCAAGCCAGTCGATTTACCCGTATATACCCTTACCATGGCTTGGCTCAAGCGGAAAAATAACAACGCAACCCCAATTGGCAAGATTAAGTAAGGAATCAATAACGGCAGTTTTTCATAAGCCTCACCCTCATTTAAGAGCGGTTCTATAAAGCGCAAAAACTCTGGCATCGGGATATCTTCACCTT
This sequence comes from Leucothrix sp., assembly GCA_049614505.1. Classification (GTDB taxonomy): domain Bacteria; phylum Pseudomonadota; class Gammaproteobacteria; order Thiotrichales; family Thiotrichaceae; genus Leucothrix. The sequence goes on along the minus strand of JBMZDT010000062.1, from coordinate 1,658 downwards.
CGTACCAACTCTGATTCACAAAATCATGATCAAACCCCATTGGAAACCATCGTCCCGAAGTCCCGGGCAGGCCCACAAAGTTTGCAAAATAATCCCAACTCCCTTTAAGCAGTAAAAAGGCATAAGCTAAGCAAATAATCGCCGCCAGCAGCGCAATGAACCGCCTTAGCTTGGGTGAAAAGTAATTAATGAGGGCATCAACCCCAATATGCGCAGTTATTTTTACACAATAGCTCATGCCAAATAGCACCAGCCAAGCGAATAAAAACGAAGTGGCCTCTAACCCCCAAATCACACCGGTATCAAAACCGTACCGTAGAACAACGTTCACAAACGTAATAATCGTCATTAGCCCCAATATCAACGCTATCGCATTCTCTTCAAACGAATTAACCCAACGCCCTAACCTGCTTGGTGATTTCATATGATCGGCCGAACCCATGACTTGCCTCCCCACCTCATTTCAAACGAACCAGAAACAAATATCCCCGAACAAGTCGGGGATATGGTCACAGCAATAACATACGCTAACGTAGCATTTGCTGCGGAATTGTCTTACTTACTCACTTCAGCATTAATTGCCTGAGCTGCTGCAATGTTCTCAGCGCCGACATCGCCTTCAAACTGTGCCCAAACTGGCTTCATGGCTGCAACCCACTGCTCTTTTTGTTCAGCAGTCAACTGGCGAATCTGTCCGCCTGCTGCAACAACAGCCGCTTTAGCTTCTTGATTAACCTTGTATGCTTCACCGTTACGCGCCTCAGTGACCTCCGCAACAATTTTCAAGAACTGTGCACGATCTCCTTCTTTCAAAGACTTTAAGAATTTTGTTGACGTAACCAGCAAGTAGTCAATGATGCCGTGGTTAGTCTCTGTTGTACCGTCCTGCACTTCAAAAAACTTCTTACCGAAGATATTTGACCAGGTGTTTTCCTGACCATCAACAACACCCGTCTGTAATGCGCCATATACCTCAGAGAACGCCATTGGCTGTGGACTAGCACCCATAGCTGACATTTGTGCTTTTAGTACATCTGATGACTGAACACGAAACTTAAGGCCCTTCGCATCGGTAGGTAGCATGAGTGGCTTATTTGCTGACATCTGCTTCATACCATTATGCCAAAACGCCAAGCCCTGGAGGCCGCGTTTCTGCATGCCATCTTTCATTGCCTGACCTGTTTCAGACAGCTGGAATTTGTTCACAGCATCCATGTTGGCAAACATAAATGGCAAATCAAAGATGCGGTATTTCTTCGTAAATTTTTCAAACTTAGACAAACTAGGGGCAGCTAATTGGACATCGCCTTTTAACATAGCTTTCAGCACTTCATTATCGTTATAAAGTGTTGAATTAGGGAAAACTTCCATACAAAGCTTGCCATTCATCTCTTCATTGATGCGCTTTTCAAGCAGCGTTGCAGCAATTCCCTTTGGGTGCTTATCGGTATTTGTAACATGAGCAAACTTAATTTTTGTCTCGCCATCATCACACGCTGCCAGTACTGCATTACTGCCTAACATAAGCGCGCCACCGATGACTGCTGCTAATAGAGTCTTTTGCATTTGATTTCTCCTCTTACCATTAAATTTTTAGATGTTTCGACTTAGCCCGAAACTGCAACTATCTTAGCAACTCTCGTTGTAATCACAAAGGG
>JBMZDT010000061.1:0-8574 GCA_049614505.1 Leucothrix sp. | reverse complement strand
ATTCCTTAAATAACCTGCTCGGTACGCATAAATACCCAAGTGCCGCTTAGCAAATTCAGCAGCAGGTGTATGGGTATCACGTTGGTAAGGAATAGACGCGCGCGAAAAGTACATCGCCATACCATTATTATCAGTCACCACCTTCACAATATTAGGGTCTTCATACTCCGCTTCACTCATAATCGAGGTACACAGCGTGGCGATCATCGCTTCAGGGTGATGTTCAAGGTTATAGGCGACTTGATGCAGGTTGGCAGCAGGCGTTAGTGGCTCATCACCCTGCAAATTAACAATAATGTCGTCATCATCAAGTTTTCTCAGCGCAACGACTTCGGCCAATCGGTCACTGCCTGTCTCATGTGAAGCACTAGTCATACACACATCAGCACCAAACCTCTGACAAACATCACGAATACGTTCATCATCAGTTGCAACGATGATATCGCTAAAGCCTGCCTCAACAGCACATTCGTAAACCCGTTGAATCATGGGCTTACCTGCAATTGATAATAAGGGCTTTCCTGGCAAACGAGAGGAATGGTAACGGGCAGGGATAACCAAGACTGTCTTCATAGTTTTTCTACTTCTTCTTGTGTCAGTACGCGCGCATCGCTTTCAATCATAATGGGTTTACCATCGATGATGGGATAGGCTAGGCGGGCAGATCGTGAGATGAGTTCTTGTCTTTCTTTATCGTACTTTAAGCGGCCTTTGGTCACTGGGCAAACGAGTATATCTAAGAGCTTTCTGTTCACGCTGTAGCAATCCTCAAGTAGGCGTTTAGGTTGACTTGTGAGCGGCAACAACCGCTAACTTTGCTAATAATTGCTTATCAAAGTCTGTATTGAGTGTTGCTGAAACGGGTACATACCAATGTTGATTGGTAGCAAACTCACGGCATTTCACTGCGTCTTTTTCTGTCATCAGGATGGGTAAGCCGTCAGCAAACGTAATGTCCGTCACACCAAATGGATGATGATCTGGAAAGCTGTGTTCAATAACACGTAAACCGGCCGCTTTGAGCACATGATAAAACCGTTGAGGATTACCAATGCCCGTTACAGCATGAATCGCCAAACCTTCCCAATCAGACAATGGCTGCTGATCGCCAGAATTCAAGTGGCGCAAGTGCTGAACATTAAGCTGCATACTGTAGGGGGCAGCGGGGACAGTTTCATTAGCTACCACAAAGTCACAGTGCTGCAAGCGACTAGCAGGCTCTCTTAACGGCCCAGCAGGTAGGCAGCGCTGATTACCAAGCCCTCGTGACTGATCAATCACTACAATCTCAATATCACGCTGCAAACGGTAGTGCTGCAAACCATCGTCGCTGACTACCACATCAATATTATGGTGTTTTAGCAAATATGCCACATCTTCATTTCGATTCGGCCCCGCAACCACGGGCACAGCAGTGCGCTGCGCCATTAATACGGGCTCATCCCCTACGTCAGCAGGACAACTGCTTGATTCAACCGCCACAGGCCAGCTAGTCGCCCTACCCCCATAGCCGCGCGTAATAATACCCGGCGAATAGCCTGCGCGTATTAATAGATCACACAGGTAGATAACTAACGGCGTTTTACCCGTCCCGCCAACACTAATATTACCAACAACGATAATAGGCACAGGATGTTCAATCGATTGCTTTAATTTTGTATAACGATCGAATCGGGCTAATGTTTTATACACAGCCTCTAAAGGGTATAAACACTGCTTACCTGGCGCACCGTTATACCAAATTGCCTCCAAACATCGTTGCCACTGACTAATGCCCTGATGTGGCGTTTTATGAGGTGCTGCATTAGTCATCACGTTGCAGTTGCTGAAGGTTAGAATACACACCGTTTTGTGCGAGTAGTGACTGGTGTGTGCCGCTTTCAACAATTCGCCCATCAGACATCACCAATATTTTATCCGCCTTTTCAATGGTGGATAGTCGATGCGCAATCATAAAGGTTGTACGCCCTTCCAACAGCTCATCAAGCGCTGCCTGAATATAGCGCTCGGACTGTGTATCCAGTGCGGAGGTCGCTTCATCTAATATCAAAATGGGTGTATCCGCCAGAATCGCACGTGCGATCGCTAAGCGCTGCTTCTGCCCACCTGACAACATCGTGCCATTTTCGCCAATAATGGTATCAAGGCCTTGAGGCATTTGCTCAATGAATTCCATTGCGTAAGCTGCTTTTGCTGCGGCAATGATTTTTTCATCACTGGCACCTCGCAACACCCCATAGCCAATATTATTTCTGACCGTGTCATTAAACAGAGTGATATTTTGCCCAACATAGGCAAACTGTTGCCTTAGATTATCAAGCGTGTAGTCATTAAGTGAAACGCCATCCAGCGAAATATTACCACCTTGATAATCATAAAAACGGGGCAGTAAATTCACCAGTGTCGTCTTGCCGCTACCTGATTTCCCTACCAGCGCAATTTTTTCTCCCGCCTTCACATCGAAGGTTATGCCCTGCAAAACGGGTTCGCCTTGTTCATAATTAAATGAAACCTGTTCAAAACGCATGTCGCCGCTCACACGTGCGACGGTATGCGTACCCGTATCCTTTTCTTCGGGTGTGTCGATGACCGAGAAAATACTCTCACCCGCTGCTACCCCTGCTTGCAAGGTAGCACTGATCGAAGTCAAACGCTTAACCGGATCAAATAGCAGCATCATGGCCGCCATAAATGACATGAACATTCCCGGACTAAACCGATCCAATAAGTCACCCTGCGTTGACACATAAATAATGACTGAAAGCGCCGCCGCTACAATAAAATGCACAATCGGCATACTAAGGCGCTCTGTAAATAGGCGTTTCATAAAGGACACACGGTTGCGTTCATTCACTTCAGCAAAGCGGTCTTTCTCAAAATTGCTGGCACCAAAAATTCTTACCTCACGCGTCGCCTGAATTGCCTCACTGCTGATTTGCGTTACCTCACCTGTAGACTCTTGAATCTGGTGGCTAAAACGTCGAAAGCGTTTGGATACATAGCGGATGATTAAGGCAATCAGCGGACCAGTCATCAATACAATTAAGGTCAACTCCCAACTGTAATACATCATCAAGCCCAACAAGCCAATAATGCTCGCAATATCTTGCACCAACACCGTGAGACCACTGGTGGCTGCGCCCGCTACCTGCTCAACGTGGTAAATTAATTTGGTAATTATCTGGCCTGAATTGTTCCGATCATAATAACCAATCGGTAGGTGTATCAATCGAGAGAAAATTTGCTCACGCAACTCCGTCACAACACGACGACCGACCCAAGACATGAAATAACCAGACATAAATCCGGATAGGCCTCGTAGCAAAAAAATCACTAGCAAGGCGATCGGTGCCCAGCGAATAATCTCTGGGTCTTTTTTCATAAACGTCCCATCTAGCAGCGGCTGCAAATAGGCTGCAAACATGGGTTGAGTCAACGCATTAATAACCAAGCCAGATAAGGCCAATAGTAGGTAGCGCCAGTGCTTCAGGGAATAACCTGCTAGGCGTTTATAGATTTCAGCCCCACTCGAAGGCGGGGCTGTAGTATGCGCTGTCTTTGATGACATCCTGTCCTTAAAACGTTATTTTCTGGGAGCCTGCGCTGTTGCCATAGAGAAATTAGTGAGACCTAGGCGCCCGGCTATATCCATGGCAGTCACTACGGCCTGATAATTGGCATTGGCGTCCGCACTAATCACTAATGGTGGATTGCTGCCACGGGCGTCCAGCGCCTGACTCATGGCTTGGAAGAGTGTTTCGGGCTTGTTATTGAGCACCTCACGACCGTCAACATAATAAACCCCTTTACCATCAATGAGCAGCTCCATGGTGTCTTTTTCGACAACCGCTACAGCGCTTTGTGTCTTGGGGAGTTCAATTTTAATCTTAGCATTACGATCAAATGTTGTGGTTAACATGAAAAAAATCAGCAGCAAAAACACCACATCAATCAACGGCGTTAAATTAACCTCTACCTCATCAGGCACATGCTGGGAAAAATTCATGCCACACCGCCCACGCTAGTCTTTTTCATCTTAGCAGCTCTCACAGCGGCCATGGCTTTTTCGGAACCACTGCTAGGTACCTGCGCATTGGAGGCGGTTTGGATGGTTTTTTTGTTGGATGCAGACGTACCAACCACATCCACTAATTTCATAGCCGATTTTTCCATCTCAATCGCCAGATCAGAAATTTTACTGCGGAAATAACGGTGAAAAATCAATGCAGGCACCGCAACCGAGATACCCGCAGCGGTTGTAATCAAGGCCTGTGAGATGCCACCAGCTAACTCTGTTGGATTACCCACACCCTGACTAGTAATGACGCTAAACACACTAATCATACCCACGACTGTACCCAGTAGTCCAAGCAATGGCGCGATCGCAGCGATGGTACCCAGCGTCGTCATGTACTTATCCATTTCATGAATAACATGACGTCCGGTTTCTTCAATATTGGTTTTCATGATATGACGCGGCTGGTCAACACTGTCCAAACCTGATGCCAGCACTTTACCCAATAAAGAACCGTCACGAATCTGCCCAATATGCTGGGGCGTCATTTTGCCCGAAACAGCGAGCTTGTACGCCATATCTGCAACACCTTGCGGCACGACTTTCTTAGTGCTGAGCTTTACAAACAACGCAATCACAATCGCCATTGCTAGCACTGAACAAAGTACGATTGGAATGATTAACACTCCCCCTGCTGCAATATATTCAAACATATCCGGCCTTTAATTTTTTTATAATAACTTTATAAGACAGGCATAGAATCAAGACATTGACCCTTTCCTTTTTATACCCTGAACTGTAGTTATATTCATCTAACCAAGCACAGTATACATCAAACCCTCAAAGGGTATTAAAAGCTATAAATTATAAACCTAGGCTGAATGACACCTAACGTTCAAATACCGCGATTGACTCAACGTGTGCCGTGTGTGGAAACATATCCATCACCCCAGCACCAACTAAGCGATAACCCTGTTTATTCACCAACTCATCAGCGTCTCTGGCTAAGGTACCTGGGTGACATGAAACATACACAATGCGACTAGCGCCCAGCTTACCAAACTGCTCGATAACCTCTTTAGCACCAGAACGTGGCGGATCTAGCAAGATACGGTCGTACTGCTGTTTCATCCAAGACTCACTGCTAACATTAGCAGTCAAATCAAAGGCAAAGTAGCTGGTATTGGTAATGCCATTGTCAAGGGCTGTTTGCTTGGCACGTTGCACCATGACTTCGTCCCCTTCCACACCCACCACTTCCGCGGCATTTCTGGCAATGGGTAGGGTAAAATTCCCTAAACCACAAAATAAATCCAACACCTTCTGCGAGCCGTCCAAACCAAGTAATTCAACAGCTCTTGGCACCATTTTTCGATTGATGCTGCTATTGACCTGAAAGAAGTCCTGCGGTCCAAATGCCACCTTGCTAGCAAACTCTGGGTGCTCATAAAACAACCCGGGGTTCTCAGGCCAAATACAATAAACGGTGGTAGGGCCTTTGGGTTGCAAATAAATCTGGAAATCATGCGCCTGACCAAATGCTAACAGCAGCTGTTGGTCAGCATCACTCAACGGCTCAAGGTGACGAAATACCAATGCCGTCGCATTATCACCTACCGCTACTTCAATTTGTGGGATCGTTTCTTTGGCTTCCATCTGGATAATAAGGTTTTGAAACTCAACCAACTTCTCGCCAACGGATGGGTGCAGCACTTTGCAGCTATCAATGTCCGCTAGGAAGCCTCCCGAGCGCTCCCTAAATCCGACAAGTACTTTATTCTTTTTACGAACATGACGAACCCCTAGACGTGCTTTGCGCCGATAACCCCAAGGCTCACCGATCATCGGCTCAAACACAGTATCAGGCGTCACTTTGCCAATGTGCGTTAGCGCATCTAGCATTGCTTTTTGCTTATGGTGTATCTGGTTTTCAACCGCCATATGCTGCATGCTGCAACCGCCGCAAATTTGGAAATGCGGGCAACCTGGCTCCACCCTATCTTCAGACGCTTCTAGCACGGTTTCAACATACGCTTCATCAAACTTACGATTAATAGCCGTGTATTTGAATATCACTTTTTCACCCGGTAACGCACCACCGACAAACACCGCTTTACCATCAATATGGGTGATGCCTTTTCCCTCCAAGCTCATCGACTCAATAACAGCCTCAACAGGTGTTTGTGGTGGCCGGGGTGCTCTGCGTTTTCCCATAGTGCGTCTCTGGTTGGATCTTTAGAAAGTGGGGCAAGTTGCGCTATGTGGCGTACTGCCTATTCCCCAGCGATTCTCGATGCTGGCGTGCGGATCGGATGATACCTTACCCGCCTTTAGATTGCTCCACAATTGGCGTAGATTAATGAATTTCTTCTGGTTTGTTGGGTAAGCCGCTAGACCACAGAAGCGATTTAATTCAGCATTTAGATGATTAGGAATTTCTTTGTGAAAAATCGCTCTCGCCAATAACTCTATTGACACTTCATCACGTCGCAATGCCCCCCCAGCATAGGCAATTTTTTCAACTTCATTAAAGTACATTTTCAAACGTTTATCACGGGATGGCGTTGAATAATAATCATACTCCGTTCGATTCATACATTGACGCCCGCCCTCACGAATCTTGCGTAACTTGTTTAGGCCATCATTAACATAATTTACCCGCTCCTTGGCAAAGGCACACAAACCATATAGCACCCGTGTTGTTTTTTCTTGAAGTGGCTCAGGACGACGGCGTAGTTTCTTAGCAATCACATCGGTAAAGGCAACATAGTTATATTTCACCTTCTCAGCAATAGTATATTGCTCTGCGCTGTAGCCTGGCTGCTGCTGCATGGGCTTTTTAATGTGCTGGGGCCACTTGAATCGGCGGTAGCCATCGCGCATTTTAGCTTTGTCCTGTGGGATAAAGAACGGGTAGGCAAATAAGCGAACCATATGTTTTGGCGACGCAGGCGTTGTTGAGCTCACAATTGAAGTAACGCCTGTTTCTGTAATGCCCGTAATAATGTAGGAATGAGCGCCCGGTTGAACATATAAATCCCCAGCTTTAATATCGGCTAGTGCCACGGGGTAAGTATCTAAGTGCAGACTTCGCGTTCCTACTCGATCAGCGACGTACTGCATGAATTTTCTAACACGATTCACAGGCTTTTCACTATCCCAATTGCGCATATCGTTATTTAATAGCTTGCCTTTCTGCATAATATTATTAATCGCAAACGGCAGTTTATTCTCATAAGCAAATGCCATCCGCATAAAATAAATTGAGTCAGCGCAGTCATGCGCCATTTTGTAGTAAACAGGCTTTTTGGGATTCATAAAAAAATCAGTGGTCAGGTTTTCTGCTACCCAAGCTTGATACTTCGTTTCCCACGCGGGTGTCCATTGATTTTGCGTTGGCCAAACGACCGCCTGAGCGGATGCAGAGGCCAATATTAATAATATCAAGAGTCCCTGAATCCCTGCTTTTGCCTGTTTTTGAATATGCATATTATTATCTATTAATGATTGAAGAGTATTTATTGGTCTACCAAAGCCTGACTAAGTTCAGCACTTAGCCCCTCAACAGACACGACGAAATTATTTAATAGCAATCGCTCATTACGCACCGTGATGTCAGACTCAAAGTCGGTTTCATAACGACGCAACCACTGCCTGTTATTCCATTTTTCTAATAACGCTAAGCCACCATCGTTCAGCAGGTTTTGTGTGACTTTTACCTGCCCTTGCAGCATTAAAGCCGGCTCTTTAGCATCACTCAGCGCACTCCCACCTAAAAACAGTTGGCTGGGGGCCGCATCGCCATTTGTCACCTTTGCATTGATGGCTAACTGACTACGCTCTGCAATTAATAATGGTTTCAGAGGGTTATCGGATTGTGACTGCTGAATGCGCTCAGCATCTAACAGTAAAGAACGCAAAAAATCTTGTTGCTCTGGCGTCTCCACTTCTTCCATTGCCCATTCAGCTTGCTGCAACACACTAAAAATATCCGACTGATTTTGTAAATACTGAGCAAAACCTCCGATTAATAAATCCCGGAACTGGAGGCTTATGTCCGCTTGTAGATGGTTTGGCTGCTTAGAAATATCGCTAACGACAGAACTGATTGGCTTTCCCGTAGCGGTGTTAATCTGCCAATCACTACTTAATGTATCATTATTAAACCATATTGAGCCATGACTGCGTAAATGAAACGGGACTTTTTTTGAATCACCTGCTATCAATAATTCGCCAGCATCTGCCTCGATTGAAAGTTTGGTTAATTCTTTTGCAGTCGATGTATTCGATTCGGCTAAATGATTGGAAACCAAGTTTGCATCAGGAAAACGCAACGCAAAATGCGGGGATCGATAAATTAAATCAGACGCTTGTAGCGTTAATTTGTGTTGCAAATCTGCTGTATTAATTTCACCTTCAACAATTAACTGCCCTAATAGTATGTTATCCAAAGCTAGATTTGCCATTTCAGCGCGCAACAATGCTTTGTCAGAAAACCCATGCACCAGCGTTGCAATGGGTTGAGTCGATGAAAACAAATCCCCTGTTAGCGAGGCCGC
>JBMZDT010000060.1:0-8597 GCA_049614505.1 Leucothrix sp. | reverse complement strand
TATCGAACGCACTATCTCAATCATCAAGCCTGATGCTGTTGCAAAAAATGTTATCGGTCAAATCTATGCTCGCTTTGAAGCAGCTGGCCTAACAATCCTTGGCGCTAAGATGAAGCAGCTAAGCCAAGCAGATGCTGAAGGCTTCTATGCCGTACACAAAGAGCGTCCTTTCTTCAACGACCTAGTATCTTTCATGACCTCTGGCCCAGTGATGATTCAGGTATTAGAAGGCGAAAATGCTGTTGCTAAAAATCGTGAACTAATGGGTGCAACTAACCCAGCAGAGGCAGATGCAGGCACTATCCGTGCAGATTTCGCACAAAGCATTGATGAGAATGCTGTTCATGGTTCAGACAGCGCAGAAAATGCTAAGATAGAGATCGATTTCTTTTTTGGCGCGGACGAAGTCTGCCCACGCCTACGTTAAGGGATAAAGAATGACCCAAGCTGGTACGAAAAAAATTAATCTGCTCGACATGAGCAGTGACAAAATGAAGGAATTCTTACTACAGCGTGGTGAGAAGCCTTTTCGTGCCACACAACTTATCAAGTGGCTACATCAGCATTTGGCGGATGATTTGGATCAAATGACCAATATCAGCAAGTCCATGCGTGCTGATTTAGCTGAAATTGCCGAGATTAAACTACCGGAAGTTGTACTTGATAAGGCCTCCGCCGACGGCACACACAAATGGGTGTTACGTCTGGCGGATGGCAATTGCATTGAGACGGTTTACATTCCAGAAAGTGATCGCGGCACACTGTGCGTTTCATCACAGGTTGGTTGTGCCTTAGATTGCACATTTTGCTCAACTGCACGTCAAGGCTTTAGTCGCAATTTAACTGTGTCTGAAATCATTGGTCAGCTGTGGATTGCTCGCAAAACACTACAGCCTGATCCAAGCGCGAATCGTGCTGTTACCAATGTCGTCATGATGGGGATGGGTGAACCCCTGCTTAATTTTGAGAATGTAGTCGATGCAATGTCGCTGATGCTAGACGACAATGCTTACGGCCTCAGCAAACGCCGTGTTACTTTAAGTACATCAGGCGTCATACCAGCCTTGGATAGGTTACGCGAGCGTATTGATGTCTCATTAGCGGTTTCATTGCATGCCCCTAATGATGCCTTGCGCGATCAACTCGTTCCCGTCAATAAGAAGTACCCAATTGAAGAATTACTAGCAGCCTGCCACCGCTTTCTTGAGGGAAAGGCAGCTCGCGAACACATTACAATGGAATATGTAATGCTTGATGGTGTAAATGATAGCGATGCTCACGCGCGTGAGCTCATTCACACCTTGAAAGGACTTTCTGTCAAAGTCAATCTCATCCCGTTTAATCCCTTCCCGGATACTCGCTATAAGCGCTCTTCGAACAATCGAATTCACCGCTTTTATGAGATTCTTTCTAACGCAGGCATGGTTGTTATGACGAGAAAGACACGTGGTGACGACATTGATGCTGCCTGCGGCCAATTAGCTGGCGAAGTCAAAGACCGAAGTCGACGAAAAATTCACTTTGCCCGGCTGGAGCAAGAGACACATTAACTAGATGAATAAAAAAATAATAACAATAAAAACAATCACTATTTTTCTAACACTGCTCTTCAGCCTTACCGCCTGTAGCAGTGGCAACCAAAGCAAACCGCCACCACAAAAGAGCCAAGCCTCTAGCTATAATGCCAGATTAGGGGCCGAATACACCCGCAAAGGTCGTTTAAACCTTGCTAATGAGAAACTGCTCAAGGCGCTTGAGCAAAACCCAAACTCTGCTGATGCCAATCATTATTACGCATTGCTACAGCAGAAACTGGGACTTTCGCAGAAAGCCGACATTTATTTTAGAAAAGCCCTCGCCATTACGCCTAAAAATCCAGATTTGCTGAACAACTATGGCTCTTATCTTTGTCAAAACGGTCAGTATCGAACCGCTACTCAACATTTTATGGCGGCAATTACTGATCCGCTTTATACTACTCCAGAATTCGCATACACTAATGCAGGCATCTGTATAAGGAAATCTGGTGACCTAACAACAGCGGAGCAATATTTTCGCAAGTCACTAGCGCTCAAGCCAACCTTCGCTTCAGCCCTTTATCAAATGGCCAAGGTAAAATACGAACAAGGGGATTACAGTAGAGCTCAAGCCTTTCTTCAGCGTTATCATGAAAGAAATCCTGAAGTCTCTGAATCATTATCGCTTTGTGTACAAATAAACAGGCGTCTAGGCGACCTGAATGCAGCAGGTCAGTGCAGGAGCAAACTAGCAGGGCGCTTTCAATCCTGACACAAGAAATTATAAACAGGCAATTGGCCCAACTACAGACTAGCAACACAATGGAATTAACAATTCATGGCAGCTGAGCAATCAATAGAATCCACAGAAATAGTTGATGTAGCACCCGGTGACTTAACGGCTATTTTTCGTCGATATAGAGAAGAACGCGGCCTAAACATCAGCCAAGTCGCTGAAGCGCTCTGTTTGTCACCTAAGATTATCACCGCACTGGAAACCGAGCAGTTAGATCAGCTACCTGAACCACCTTATGTGCGTGGCTATTTACGCAGTTACGCAAAGTTTGCAGAGGTTGACCCTTCACCCTTAATTAGTGCGTATGAAAAATTACGTGGGGCCAAACCAAACGAGCTGGACTATCATTTTACGGCAACGCCCTCAGCCGCTCGCAACAAACGTGGCGGGCTGTCCTCTAGCGTTTTAAGAGTCGGCTTGATTGTGTTATTGCTTGGCTTATTGGCCATTCTATCGATGATCCCAGGGGTTAGAGACTGGGCCGGCAATACGTGGAATAAATTCTCACAAGAATCGAACTCAGGTTTCACCAACGAAAATTCAACAGATAATCCGTTGTTAACCAGCAGCATACCCACACCGCTACCCATTGGTGATCCGACACCACCAGATGGCACAACACCCATTGAAGGCGATGCTGCGGCGGCAAGTGGCCCAGCCGTGCTCACATCAGATGGTAATGTCAGTTTTCCTTCAGTAGACGGAGGCGCTGTCACAACGGAAGGCGCAGCTGAAACCGATGTACCTCCAGGAACGCCTGAGGAAAACGCACCAGAAACGGCACAAACCGACACTGACAGCGAAGCGGTACCTGAGGGGAGTAGTCGCCTAAAAATGACCTTCAATGATGAAGTGTGGATGCGCATTCGTGACAAAGAGAAGAAGAAACTCTTCGAAGCATTGTCACAAAAAGGCAATACCAAGGAAATGGTACTCCCAAGACCCATGGTGATTCGTGTTGGTAATGCTCAGCAACTTGAATTAACAGTAGATGGTAAACCATTTGACTTATCCCCCTTCATTCGTGGCAGTGTTGCCAACTTCACTATCGAATAAAATCACACGGTGAGCTAAACAGCCCATGGCAAAAGTTATTCAATCGATCCGGGGGATGCACGACATCCTGCCGGATCAATCCCCCGTTTGGAACTATCTTGAAAGTACCATACGAGAGCTATTCATCCAGTACGGGTATCGCGAACTGCGTACCCCCATCCTTGAATCAACCAATCTTTTCAAACGCTCAATCGGCGAAGTGACTGATATCGTTGAAAAGGAAATGTACACCTTTGATGATAGAAACGGTGACAGCTTAACGTTGCGTCCAGAATGTACAGCCAGCTGTGTACGCGCGGGTATTCAACATGGCCTGCTCTACAATCAGCAGCAGCGCATCTGGTACATTGGCCCCATGTTTAGGCATGAGCGCCCACAAAAGGGACGCTATCGTCAATTCTACCAAGCGGGCATTGAAACATTTGGCATCCCAGGGCCAGATATTGATGCTGAAGTAGTTGCTATTTCGGCCAGGCTTTGGAAAAGGCTGGGGCTGGACAATGTTGAGTTACAGATTAATTCCTTAGGCAGCAATGAGGCTCGCAATCAATATCGCGAGGTACTGATTAGCTATCTAAAACGCCATGAAGACAAGCTTGATGACGAAGCAAAGCGGCGTATGCTTAGCAATCCATTACGGGTACTGGACAGTAAAAATCCCGCAATGGCTGATATTATTAAGGCAGCACCTCAGTTGCTAGATCATCTTGATGAAGCATCTGCCGAACATTTCAGTCGCTTCCAACAGCTACTCACCGAAATGGGCATTCCTTTTGTTATTAACACCCGATTAGTACGTGGTCTAGACTACTACTGCCGTACAGTATTTGAGTGGGTAACAACGGAGTTGGGCACCCAAGGAACAATTTGCGCGGGTGGGCGTTATGATGGCTTAGTGGAGCAGCTCGGCGGTAAAGCCACGCCAGGCTTTGGTTTTGCAATGGGTCTTGAGCGCATCGCGCTGCTGCTTGAAGAGCAGACTATCAACACCCCTGCTCAATCCCCTCACCTATACGTCGTTATGCAGGGCGAAGCTGCTGAGACAGCAGGCTTTAAATTAACAGAGCAACTGCATGACGAGCTGCCTGCATTGCGCATCGTTAATAATGCTGGGGGCGGTAGTTTTAAGGCTCAAATGAAACGAGCCGATAAATCTGGCGCAGAGTTTGCTATTATTATAGGTGATAACGAATTGGCAGAGTCTAAAGTTAGCCTCAAGCCGCTTAGAAATAACGATACCCAAACCCAACACGGTTTGGATGAAGTAACTGATTATTTGAACACAATAATATTGATAGGGAATAACCATGGCTGATGAGTTAATTAGCGACGACGAACGGGCGGAACAGATAAAGAAATGGTGGCGTGACAATGGCATGTCCATCGGTGCAGGTGTAGCGATTGCGGTTGCAGGGGTCTTTGGCTGGCAGCAATGGCAGCAGCATAAAATAACCCAAGCAGCAGCAGCTTCAGAGCAGTTTAAAAAAGCACAGTTGGTAGAAACAGACAAAGTCAGGGCTCTACAGGCAGTCGCTGAAGAATATAGCGCGACCCCCTACGCAGCCCTAGCGTCACTTGCAGCCGCGTCTGAAGCAAGCCAAGATAATCCTGCCACAGCCATTGAATCATTAAAGGTTGCAATGAGTGGCAAAGATACAAATGTTGCGGATGTTGCTCGATTACGTTTGGTACGGCTTTACATTGCTGAAGGAAAGTTAAGCGATGCTGAAACTTTACTGGATACCAAACTAGCCGTCGCTTACACTTCGCTAGTAGAAGAACTACGTGGCGACTTATATGTTGCTAAAAAGGATTTGCAAAAAGCACGTGAAGCTTATGATAAAGCCATTCTTAGCACTGGAAGCAACCCAGCAAGATACCTAAGAATGAAGCGTGATAACCTTGGTAAAGGAGCGTAATACGTGAAGACCAGACTACCCCCCTATGTCTTAAATAGTGCTTTGATTGTGTCAGCGAGTTTCGTGTTAACCGCGTGTAGTGGGCAGTCTATTCCGGGTAGTCAATTATTTGGTCAGAACGCCTACATTGCCCCAGTACTCAAGCCCTTAGCAGCGCTTGAGCGCAATGCTAATGCGCAAACTTTGTGGCAAGTTAAAACAGGCGGAACTATTAGCAATGCTAAAATTCGCCCATTTGTTAATAGCGCTGCGATTTATACTGCGAACGGTGTGACGGTCTCTGCTCATGATAAAACCAGTGGCAAACTCCTATGGAGCAACCCCATTGGTGAGTACATCACTGGCGGTGTAAATGGTAATGAAGCGACGGTATTTGTCGGCAGCCGAGAAGGTACTGCGCTTGCCATCGATGCCAAAACAGGTAGAACTCAATGGATTGCTGCACTAGGCACTGAGGTCTTAGCCGTTTCTCCTGCGGCGCAGGGGCGCGCAGTCTTTCGTACCATTGATGGCAAACTGCACGGTTTAGACAGTGCAAGTGGTGAAGTTATGTGGCAGCGCCAGCAGCGTACGCCTCAACTATCTATCTATGGGGCTAGCGTCCCAATTATTGTCGACAAAGGCGTCATAGCAGGCTTCGATAACGGACGCTTAGCCGCCTATTCTCTACAGTCAGGTGGGCCCATTTGGGAAGTTACACTGTCTGCACCGAAAGGCAGTTCAGAACTTGATCAACTGGTTGATATCGATGGGCGTTTAAAGCCACTGGGTAACGCCTTGTTTGCCAGCAATAACAACGGTCGTATTGCTGGTATCAACATGGGCAATGGCAGCGTCGGTTGGGCTAAAGTCTTCTCCTCTATCTCTGGCGCAGATGCTAATAAAAACGGCGTCTTCAGTGCAGATGAAAAAGGCCATATCTGGAAAATTAACCCACTCACTGGTAAGAGCGTCTGGAGTCAAGATGATCTCGAAAACCGCCGCCCAACTACCCCGACGTTAACCGCGAGCGGTAATCATGTCGTAGTAGGTGATCGACAAGGCAATATTCATTGGATCGATACCAACAGCCAAATCAGCGGCCAAGGTGGTAACGGTGGTCAAATTACTGCCCGCATCAGTGGTGACCCGGCAGGCTACACCGTGCCGATGCTCAAATCAGGCAACACTATCTATGCACTGGGTCGAGGCGGCGTACTAACCGCTATTCGTTCGCAATAGCAAACACCCCTCATTTTTAATGCAACAGGCGCTGCACAATCAACTGCAGCGACCTAACACCGTTGTATTCATTAATTGATAGTTGATACAGCAAGTGAACCTTACCACCAATCGCTGGCCACTCATCCATTTCTACATTAAACGCAATGGCATTAATCGCAGAATGCTGACCTGATGGTCGTAACTGTAATTTAAGATGCGCTTGCTTTAATTCGCGCCGTGCAACAATTTCAAACTCATCATCAAACAGCGGCGCAGGAAAACCTTGTCCCCATGGCACCGCTTGAGCCAACTCTTGAGCGACATCAAGCTGGTAATAATCCTGTTCCAGCGCACCGTCGGTGAGCACTTCCTCTTTAAACGTTGCAGCATCGGTTACACCCGCTACCACCTCAACCACTGCTGCTTGAAAAGACGCATAATCCTCAGCACGAATACTTAAGCCAGCAGCCATTGCATGCCCACCAAATTTTTCAACTAACTTTGGATTCAATGTGGCAACACGATCTAACACATCGCGCATGTGTATCCCCGGAATTGAACGACCCGAGCCTTTTATTTCACCCTGAGTGCCTGGGGCAAATATTAAACAAGGCCGATAATAACGTTCGCGAATTCGCGCTGCAATAATACCAACGATTCCCTGATGCCATTCCTCATCAAATAAACAGATAATTGGAGGTAACGAGTCAGGGTCAAGCACTAACGAATCCAGTTGGCTCAAGGCGCTTTGTTTCATACCCGCTTCAAGCTCGCGACGTGTTCGGTTCATCACATCCAGCTCAGCCGCAAAATCCATCGCAGCCGCAGCTGAATCGGTCAGCAGGCATTCGATGCCAATTGACATGTCATCCAAGCGCCCTGCCGCATTTAAGCGTGGGCCACAAACAAAACCTAAGTCTTGGCTACAAGCTTGCTGATAATCTTTTTTAGCGAGCCGCAACAATGCCAGAATACCCTGACTGCACTGGCCACTGCGAATACGGCGCAAACCTTGTTCAACAAGAATACGATTATTCGCATCCAGTATCACTACATCGGCAACCGTACCCAGTGCCACCAGATCTAACCACTGCACTAAATTAGGCACTGGCAACTTATTCAATGCAAAATAATCAGCCGCTTGAAGCACTTGCTTAAATGCCAGCATTACGTAAAAAACAACACCCACACCCGCCAAATTTTTGGAGGCGAAATCATCCCCCAGCTGGTTAGGATTCACAATGGCCGCCGCCGCAGGCAGTTGCTGCCCTGGCAGATGATGATCCGTGACAATCACGTCAATCCCTTGCTTCGCCGCGTAGGCAACACCTTCCACACTGGAAATACCATTGTCTACTGTAATGATTAACTGTGGCTGATAGGGACTTGCAACATCAATGATTTCTGGTGTCAAACCGTAACCGTATTCAAATCGATTTGGCACGATATAATCAACATGCTTAAAACCAAAACTGCGTAACGCACGAAGCGATAACGCTGTCGCTGTTGCACCGTCTGCGTCAAAATCCCCAACGATTAATACCCTTTGCTGCAACTCAAGTGCAGTGAGCAGGCGCGCTGTCGCTGTTTTAATGTGCTTAAGCGAACTGACTGGTTGCAGATCTTTAAGCGCACTAGATAGCTCATTTGCTTGAGCCACCCCTCGACTAGCCACAATGCGCTGCAATAAGGGTGACACATTATCCAGTTTAGGCAGTGTTTCAGGCACTGCTCTGCGTGAAACTTTAACGGCATTTTTAGTGGAATGTAGGCTAGGCATAGTATATTTGATTGCACGATTGATCACGCTATACTATAACTCAATCATCCCTTGAGCGCGTTTAATCTCTCGATATTTCAAGACTAATAACGGCCACTCTGACTCACCAACACAATGTGTAAAAGGTCGACGCAAGGGGTCTAACAAAGCATCCTGCCAACGCTTTGGCCTATTAATTTGTGAGATAATCTGCTGGACTAGCCATGACTCATCAAACCCCGCCCAAACACCAACGGGTGTTAGTAGATTCTTATAAACAACAGGCGCAATTTCGCTATCACATATCACACGTAACTCACTCAGCGAATAACCGCTGTCCACCATCA
>JBMZDT010000059.1:0-8598 GCA_049614505.1 Leucothrix sp. | reverse complement strand
CTGATAATTCGTAACTTGTTGATTAATAATGGCTTCCTAATTGAGAATTGCTGTGATTGTGACCTAACAGCCACGCTGGATTTTAATCTCGATAATATTATTCTGTTAGCTCCTAATGTATCAATGCAATGTTAAGGGTTTTCACGGGCTTTTGTTTTCTTAAATGGTACAATTTTCGTACTAAAAATTGCAGGTAATACTTCATGAAAATCCATATTTTGGGTATTTGCGGCACCTTTATGGGTGGGGTTGCGAGTTTGGCGCGTGCTGAGTCACATGTCGTGACAGGGTCAGATGAAAATGTTTATCCGCCGATGAGTACGCTGCTTGAATCTCAAGGGATTGAATTGACGCAAGGCTATGACCCAGATGATATTCCTGCGGATG
Source organism: Leucothrix sp. (assembly GCA_049614505.1). GTDB lineage: Bacteria > Pseudomonadota > Gammaproteobacteria > Thiotrichales > Thiotrichaceae > Leucothrix. The sequence continues at coordinate 8,211 of JBMZDT010000059.1, read as the reverse complement.
TTGATCAGGTTGTTGTCGGTAATGTCATGAGTCGTGGTAGGCCTATTGTTGAGGCCGTGCTAGATAAGCGGTTACGCTATATTTCTGGGCCGCAGTGGCTGTATGAAAACATCCTGAAAGACCGGTGGGTTTTGGCGGTAGCAGGTACGCATGGGAAAACCACAACTGCCAGTATGTTGGCTTGGATTTTGGAGTATGCCAAATTATCACCCGGTTTTTTAATTGGCGGAGTGCCTGAAAACTTTGGTGTGTCTGCGCGACTAGGTGATTCTTCGTTTTTTGTGGTTGAGGCGGATGAGTACGACACCGCGTTTTTTGATAAGCGATCAAAGTTCGTTCATTATCACCCTCAAACTTTAGTGCTTAATAACCTTGAGTATGATCACGCTGATATTTTCCCTGACCTAGATGCGATAAAAACGCAGTTTCATCATCTGATGCGAACCGTGCCTGCTAATGGTTTGGTCGTGAGTAATGCGGAAGAGCCGAATTTGCAGGCGGTGTTAGGAAAGGGCTGTTGGACACCTGTCGAAACATTTGCGGCGTCAGAAAGTCATCAAGGTTGGTCGGTACGGTTACACGATAGCTCGGGCCAGCGGTTTGATGTGATGCTTGATGGCGAGCTGCAGGGGATGGTTGACTGGTCATTGATTGGCATGCACAACGTGAGCAATGCGCTGGCGGCTATTGCTGCTGCAAGGCATGTCGGGGTTCCAACAGCACATGCCATTGCTGGTCTGGCGGAGTTTCAGGGTGTTAAGCGTCGCATGCAGTTGCGAGGCGAGGTGAATGGAATTGCCGTATATGATGACTTTGCGCATCATCCAACGGCTATTAGTACGACTCTGCAAGGCTTGAGAAATAATGTGGGAGAGCAAAAAATAATTGCCGTGTTAGAACCTCGCTCTAACACGATGCAAATGGGAGTGCACAGTGAAACATTGGCTGGTTCGCTAGCGCAAGCAGATGAGATTTTACTGTACCAAGCGTCTGATACGGATGCCTCGTTACAGTCTGTAGTTGAAGCGCATCAGGGTAAAGCGGTGCTGTTTGATGATATCAATCGAATCGTCGAATACATTGCCGATGTGGTGCGGCCAAGTGATCAGGTATTGGTAATGAGTAACGGTGGTTTTGGTGGTATCCACGATAAAATAATCACCGCGTTAGAGGAGAGTGCTTAGTGAGTGTGCCCAACGTAGTGACCTTAATTATGACTGGAGCATCAGGAGCTCAGTACGGATTGAGGTTGTTGGAAATGCTGGTAAAAAAAGGCATTCAAATCAATCTATTGATGTCACGGCCGGGGCAGCTGGTGATTAATATGGAGACTGATCTGAAGGTGCCTGCTAGGGCGAAAGAAGTTCAGGCGTATTTCTCAGAGTTATATGGGGCAGCACCAGGTCAAATTCGAGCTTATGAGCGTGAGCAGTGGATGTCGCCTGTCGCAAGCGGGAGCGGGGTTGCTGATGCGACCGTGGTTTGTCCTTGCACCACCGCAACATTGTCAGCCATTGCTGTCGGTGCGAGTAAAAGTTTAATCGAGCGTGCAGCAGATGTGTGTTTAAAGGAGCGTAAAAAACTTATTCTAGTGATCAGAGAAACCCCCTTTTCCGATATTCATTTAGAGAATATGTTGAAATTGTCGCGGATGGGCGCGGTCATTATGCCCGCTAACCCTGGTTTTTACTGGAAACCGCAAGGGATTGATGAATTGATCGATTTTATGGTCGCTCGGGTCTTAGATCACCTAAATATTGAGCATGACCTCACGGCGCGGTGGGGTGATGGAAGCTGTTCTCCTTGATATTCGATACTCAAGTCCTTATATTCCCAGCTTAATCCAAAATACAAGGAGCCAGTTGTGGCGACTGTCGATATTACCGCAGATACATTTGAAGAAACGATTGAGAAAAACGACATCGTTGTTGTAGATTTTTGGGCTGAGTGGTGTGGCCCTTGTAAGTCTTTTGCCCCGATTTATGAAGAAGTATCCAATGAGTATGATGATGTTGTCTTTGGTAAGATCGATACAGAAGCAGAGCAGGAGCTGGGTGCGCATTTCCAGATTCGTTCAATTCCTACCTTGATGATATTTCGTGAGCAAGTTGTTTTATACTCAGAGGCAGGCATGCTAAATCACTCTCAATTAAAGGAAGTGATTGGTAAAGTGCAGGCGTTGGATATGGCGACAGTACACGCAGAGATTGCAAAACAAGAAGCAGAATAAGTTTTTGCATCAGATGTGCCGTTAGTTGTGATGCTGCTGAGTGCTTGCTGTCAAGATATTACCCTTAGTGTGAATTTTTGCGCAAGTGTTCAGTACGCAACAGGTATCAGCCGCTTTTCAGGGCGGTATATTGGTTTTAAGGGGTATTTTTTCAAATGAATCCAGACTTTCTAGACTTTGAGCAGCCCATTGCTAAGCTGAGCGAGCAAATTGAAGAGCTGCGCAGCGTGAGTGATCAAGATATTAATCTTGCTGATGATGTGCTGCGGCTTGAAAAGAAAGTGGAGTCATTAACAAAATCCATTTTTTCTAAATTAACCGCAAAGCAGGTTGGTCAAATTGCTCGGCACCCAAAGCGCCCGTATACGCTAGACATTGTCAATGGCCTTTGTACTGATTTTCAAGAGCTGCATGGTGATCGAGCGTATGCTGACGACTATGCGACTGTGGGTGGTATTGCTCGCTTCCAAGGGCGTCCTGTTATGGTGATTGGTCATCAAAAAGGCCGGGATACCAAGGAAAATATTCGTCGTAACTTTGGTATGCCAAGGCCAGAAGGTTATCGCAAGGCGCTGCGTTTATTAAGGCTGGCTGAGAAATTCCATTTGCCTGTGTTAACGTTCATAGACACGGCGGGTGCGTACCCTGGTATTGGTGCTGAAGAGCGGGGTCAGAGTGAGGCTATTGCACGTAATCTATTCGAGATGGCCAAGCTTAAGACGCCAATCATTGCCACTGTGGTGGGTGAAGGCGGTTCAGGTGGGGCCTTGGCGATTGGCGTAGGTGATGTGGTCATGATGATGCAATATGCGACCTATTCCGTTATTTCGCCAGAGGGGTGTGCGTCGATCCTGTGGAAAAGTGCAGATAAAGCAAGTGATGCAGCCGAAGCGATGGGTATTACGGCGCAAAAGCTCCATGAGTTAGGGCTGGTTGACCGTGTTGTGCCTGAGCCGCTAGGTGGGGCGCATCGCAATTATGCGGAGGCAATCGAAAGCCTGCGTGAAGCAATTGCCAGTAGCTTACGAGAAGTGGGGGCGTTGAATACGCAGCAGCTGCTTGACCGGCGTTATGAGCGACTAATGAGTTACGGCCGGTTTGAGTCGTGAGTTACTAGAAACGATTGAGCCGCTGTTATCAGTTCTTGAGCAGCGCAACTTCCTAGTCGCCTACAGCGGTGGTTTGGACTCTCATGTGCTGCTGCATTTGATGAGTAATGTGCCTGATATTGCCGTTCGTGCGGTGCACGTGGATCATGGTTTGCAGGATGTTTCGCCTTGGTGGAGTCGCCACTGCCGCGATATTTGCAGTGAACTAGGAATCCCGTTAGAACGTGTTTCGCTTAAGCTAGATGTGCCAGCGGGTCACAGTATCGAGGCCTATGCGCGTAAGCAGCGTTATGCTGCATTTGCTGAGCTGCTAGAGCCTGATGAGGTCTTGCTAACAGCTCATCACCAAAATGACCAAGCTGAAACGCTGTTGATTCAGTTGCTGCGTGGTGCTGGTGGGGCGGGTTTATCAGCGATGCCTGTGATCGCTCAGTTTGCAAAAGGGCAGCATTTCCGGCCGCTATTGAATTTTTCCCGCCAGCAGTTTGAGGCTTATGCAGAGCAGCATGGGTTGAGCTTTGTCGAAGACATGAGTAATGCTGATTTACGGTTTGATCGCAATTTCTTGCGCCATCAAATCCTTCCTCAACTAAAAGAGCGTTGGCCAGGTTGTCATCAAACGCTATCGCGTGCGTCAATGCTACAAGCAGAAACGCAACGCTTGTTAGAGAGCTATATCACTCAAGATCTTGAGTTTATGGCTGGCTCAGTGGACGGCACTTTGTCTGTAGAGCTGATATTACAATGTCAGCCAGAACGGCGTAGGGCGTTAATCCGTCGCTGGGTGGCGGATGCAGGGTTTCGTTACCCATCAGCAAAGAAGCTCCAGCATATTGTGTCCGATGTATTTCAGGCAGCTGACGATGCAACCCCCCTGGTGCATTGGGAGGGGGTAGAAATACGCCGCTATCGTGATGATGTTTACATTATGCCGCCACTCTCTGAGCATGATATTTACCAAAGTGTCGATTGGGATTTAACGCAGGATTTACCCATCGAATCATTAGGCATAGTGCTTGAGTCTAAATATGTTGAGCCATGGGCTCAGGTGTTGGATAAAAAGGCTGTGTTGACTGTGAGCTTTAGGCAGGGCGGGGAAGTGATGAAGCCTGCGGGGAGCGAAAAAACTCACACACTTAAGCATATTTTTCAGCAATTTTCCGTACCGCCTTGGCTGCGTGGTCGCATCCCGCTACTGTTTTTGAATGACGAGTTACTGATTGTTTGGGGTGTTTGCCAAGTTGAGCCAAGCGTTACTGAGTGATAGAAATCGGTGGATTACTGAAAGTCACGTAGTGCTGCTTCATCCAGTTCGGCGTTCTCAACCTTCAGATAGGCGACGCCTTCGTCAATTGCAATCGCAACTTCTTTAACACCAGCCACTTGGCTAAGTGCTGAGGTGGTTGCTTGGCTGTCGCCTAGCCTGTTGGGATTGAGCTTGAGCAGTCGGCTCTTATAAAATTTGGGCGCTGGTAGTGATAATGTCAGCCCTAGCCAAAGCATTGCTCCGACTGCGCCAAATAAAAATACCCAGCTTGCCGTGCCGTTCTCTAGTAATAGTCCGCCGACTACCCCACCTATGAAGATGCCCATGAATTGAGCGGTACTAAAGACGCCCATAGCGGTGCCTTTTATATTAACGCCCGCATATTTTGCAACGAGTGAGGGTTGTACTGCTTCAAGGAAATTGAAGCTGACAAAAAATGCCAAGAAGCACAGCAATAATCCCCAATTAAGCTGAATGCTTGATGCCATACCAAATTGGGCAAGTGCCAAAAGCAGCACAGTGCCGACTAGCATCTGTTTAATTTTCTGGTGTTTTTCAGCGATAATGATCAAAGGCACGGCTGCAATAAACGATAGGCCAAAAATTGGCAGGTATATTTTCCAGTGCTCAGCGCTGTCTAAACCAATTTGGTCACGAAAAATGAGCGGCAATACCGTGAAGTTTGCCGTCATTATCATGTGTAATATAAAGACTCCCGCATTCATGCGGAGTAGTGAGAAATTTTTGAGTGTGGGTAGTAAGTAGTCACCTAAGACACCAGCATCACGATGGTGAAACAGGCGTTTCGGCTGTGGTACAACAAATGCGACCAGTGCAATGCCGACCAGTGCCAGTAGGGCGGTAATCCAAAAAATTCCTGACAGTCCGTACCATTCATTTAATAGCGGCCCAATGACCATGGCCACGGCAAATGCGATGCCTATCGTCATGCCAATGCCTGCCATAACCTTGGCGCGATTATTTTCCTCTGTTAGGTCGGCAGCTAGTGCCATGGTAGCGGCAGCAATGGCGCCCATGCCCTGAATAGCCCTGCCAACGATAATGGAATAAATATTGTCAGATAGCGCGGCAACAGCGCTGCCTAATGTGAATAAGAGCAAGCCTGCAATAATGATTTGCTTGCGACCAAATCGGTCAGACAGCAAGCCTAGTGGAATTTGAAAAGTTGCCTGCGTTAGGCCGTATATGCCAATGGCCAAGCCAATAAGGAAGGGCGTGGCTTCCTCAAAATGCGCAACGTAGAGTGGTAAGACGGGCAAGATCATGAATAAGCCCAGCATGCGAACAGCATAGACCGCAGCTAACGAGAGGGCTGTGCGTTTTTCAAGTTTATTCATGGATTATAGTAATCTAGGTTGTCAGGAGTTCGGCAAGTCGGCATATTACCAGATAATTTTTTGAAAGCAGAATATCCCATAGTGAAAAAAATTAGTTTGCGTGGCGCACGCACCCACAACTTAAAAAACATTGATATTGACCTTCCTCGTGACAAATTGATCGTGATAACGGGGCTGTCTGGCTCAGGAAAGTCATCATTAGCATTTGATACGATTTTTGCCGAAGGTCAGAGGCGCTATGTGGAATCTTTATCTTCTTATGCCCGGCAGTTTTTGTCGATGATGGAAAAGCCGGATCTGGATCATATCGAAGGTTTGTCGCCAGCCATTTCTATCGAGCAAAAAACCACCTCGCACAATCCGCGCTCAACGGTAGGTACGGTCACAGAGATTTATGACTACTTAAGGCTACTCTATGCGCGGGCGGGTGAGCCTAGGTGTCCTGAGCATAAACAAGCGTTGGAGGCCCAAACTGTCTCGCAGATGGTTGATGCTGTACTGGCGTTAGAGGCGGGTAGTAAGCTTATGCTGTTGGCGCCTGTGGTGCGAAATCGTAAGGGTGAATACGCTAAATTATTTGATGAGCTAAGAGCGCAAGGTTTTTTACGAGCAAGGATTAACGGGGAGGTGTATGAGCTAGATCAAACGCCTGCCTTGGAGCTGCGTAAGAAACACACTATTGAGGTGGTAGTTGATCGCTTTAAGGTGCGTGAGGATTTAGGTTTGCGTCTGGCAGAGTCATTCGAGACCGCGCTACGAATTGCTGATGGCTTGGCCAGTGTTGCGTGGATGGATGAAAGTGATCAAGAAGATTTATTATTTTCAGCAAATTACGCTTGCCCGCACTGTGGTTACTCATTGCCTGAGTTGGAGCCAAGATTATTTTCGTTTAATAGTCCCAGTGGTGCCTGTTCGACCTGTGACGGTTTAGGGGTTCATCAAGCGTTTGATGAGTCACGAGTGGTGAGCAAACCTGAGTTAAGTTTGGCTGGTGGTGCGGTGCGTGGCTGGGATCGGCGCAACGCGTACTACTTCCACCTTATTGACTCATTAGCGGCAGCCTATGATTTTGATGTGGAGGTGCCTTATAAAGACCTGCCTGCCAAAGTGCGGAAGGTATTAATGCACGGCAGCGGTCGCAAAGCGATTGAGTTTCGCTACGTTGGTCAAATGGGGCAGGTTTACCAAAAAACGCACCCATTTGAAGGTATATTAAATAATTTAGACCGTCGCTACCGGGATACTGATTCCAATAGCGTCCGTGAAGAGCTGATGAAGTACCTATCCACACGTTCATGCCCGAGCTGTCAAGGTGCAAGGCTTAATGAGGCGGCTAGAAATGTCTTTGTTGATAATAAGGATCTCTCGCAAATTACTGAGTGGGCGATTGGCGATACGCTGCAATTCTTTGAGACAATTGATCTGCCGGGTAAGCAAGGGCAGATTGCAGATAAAATACTGCGTGAAATTAAGTTGCGCCTAGAGTTCTTGGTAAATGTTGGCTTGGATTATCTATCTTTGAGTCGCAACGCTGATAGTTTGTCAGGCGGGGAGTCGCAACGGATTCGTTTGGCTTCTCAAATTGGTGCGGGTTTAGTCGGTGTGATGTATGTGCTGGACGAGCCATCGATTGGCCTACACCAGCGTGATAATTCACGTCTGCTCAAAACGCTGATTCATCTTAGGGATCTAGGAAATACGGTTATTGTTGTTGAGCACGATGAAGATGCGATTCGTTTGGCAGACTACGTTGTGGATATTGGCCCGGGTGCGGGAGCGCATGGTGGAAATATTATTGCTGAGGGCTCGCCAGAAGAAGTGATGGCGGTTGAAGCGTCCTGTACTGGGCAATTTTTGTCAGGTCAGCGAGCGATTTCAGTACCTAAGCAGCGTGTTCCTGTTGATAAGGATCGAATGCTGAGACTGGTGGGTGCGACGGGCAATAACCTGCAAAATGTAACGGCTGAAATCCCAATTGGTCTAATGACCTGTATCTCAGGGGTGTCTGGCTCAGGTAAGTCAACGCTGATTAATGCCACGCTCTACCCTAATATCGCAATTCACCTGCATGGTTCTAATGTTGTAGCAGCGCCTGTGAAATCCATTGAGGGCTTGGAGCAGCTAGATAAGGTCGTTGATATTAATCAGAGCCCGATTGGACGTACGCCGCGTTCTAACCCTGCGACTTACACGGGCGTGTTTACGCCAATTAGAGAATTGTTTGCATCAACCCAAGAAGCGCGCTCA
>JBMZDT010000058.1:0-8651 GCA_049614505.1 Leucothrix sp. | reverse complement strand
AACATTTGCAACATAAGTAATTGCGCCAACCGCTGACTAGCTTCCCAGCGGTTAAAATCATCCGAATCATGCTGCATTAGGAAAATATAATCATCGACAGAGTAGTCATAGTCATATTTAACGGGCGCAGAGAAATCACCTAACAGCGATGGCAATGGCTTTTCTGTAATATTAGCAAAGGTAACGCGTTGCTCAGCCTGTGTAATATTCACCACCATGCGATTAACAACCGAATCACTACTGCCTTCAAGAACTAACGGGATTTCAGCCCCTTTGCTGCTTAGTAGAGCCACCGAAAACGGAATTAAAAACGGTGCTTTATCACTAGACTCTGGCGTATTCGGGCAGCTTTGTTTGAAATGTAGCGTACAAGTCTCAGCGGCTGCATCATAATCCATAGTGACCGCTACTTCTGGCGTGCCTGCTTGGTTATACCAAGTTTGCATTTGCGCTAAATCACGCCCGTTGGCATCTGCCATTGCTGCTAGAAAGTCTTCGGTTGTGACGGCTTGACCATCATGACGCTCAAAATACAAATCCATGCCTTTACGGAAGCCATCTTGCCCAAGCAAGGTTTGGTACAAACGTACTATCTCAGCACCTTTTTCATACACTGTTACCGTATAGAAATTGTTAATTTCAATAAAGGAGGATGGGCGAATCGGGTGCGCCATGGGGCTAGCATCTTCTGCAAACTGATGTGTGCGCAACATACGAACATCTTCAATACGCTTGACCGCACGCGAATGTAAATCAGCGGTAAATTCCTGATCACGGAAAACCGTTAAGCCTTCTTTTAAGCTCAACTGGAACCAATCACGACAGGTCACACGATTGCCTGTCCAATTGTGGAAATACTCATGACCAATAACAGCTTCAATATTGATGTAATCCACATCCGTTGCAGTATCAGGGCTGGCAAACACCAGTTTGGAATTGAAAACATTCAGCCCTTTGTTTTCCATTGCCCCCATATTGAAATCATCAACCGCGACGATCATATAAATGTCTAGGTCGTATTCCAAGCCAAAGCGCTCTTCATCCCAGGTCATGGCTCGTTTCAAAGACTGCATTGCATGGTCACAGCGCGTAATATTATGAGGCTCTGTGTAAATTTCCAATGCGACTTTACGCCCCGACATTGTCGTAAATTCATCGCTCACGTGTGACAAATTCCCTGCCACCAAAGCAAACAAATACGCAGGCTTGATGAAAGGGTCATGCCATACAGCAAAATGACGGCCTCCCTCTAAGTCCCCCTTGTCGATGCAGTTACCGTTAGATAACAACACGGGATTAGTGGCCTTATCCCCTTCTATTCGTGTGGTAAATATCGACATAACATCCGGCCGATCTAGGAAATACGTGATCTTACGGAAACCTTCGGCTTCACATTGCGTGCAGTAGTTGCCGCTGGATTGATACAGCCCTTCTAGTGACGTATTTTTTTGTGGGTAAATACGACTCGTTACTGACAGCTCAAATGTTTCTGGCAAATCCCGTAAACTCAAATACGCTTCGTCAATGCCATAGTCACCCGCTGTCAATGGCTTTCCATCGATCACAACACTGATTAATTCTTGAGCTTCGCCATGTAACTGCAAAGTATCAGCAGTAGGATGCTTGCTGTGGCGTTTGTAGTTGACAGTGGAAGTAACGATCGTCTCATCATCATTTAAATCGACATTGAGATGCACCTTATCTACTAGGTAGTGAGGGACTTGGTATTCTTCTAAATGAATAACATTAGCTTGGCCTTGCTTCATAATAGGTCTCTGCTGGTTCTGATTATTGGTTTACTTTTACTTTGAATATGGGTCACAAACGTTGCTGTTGGTCACTAAGACTATTCTTCGACTCGCTTGTTACGCTTAAGAATATTGCTGGTTGGTAGCTTCAACTTTTTAGGATTTTTGATCACTACTTCCTCTGCTTCAATCCCTTTTTGCTCAGTCACATCTTTACTAACCACTTCGATGGTTTCTTTAGCTAGGACCTTCACAGAATCATTATTGTTATTTGGCAATCTAGATTTCAACTCTTGATGGGCTTTTCGGGCTCTCACCAAATAACCACCTAACGCTCCACCAGCGGTAGTTAACGTCATCAAACCAAAGGTCAGTAGCTCGATAAATAACATCAAGATACCTGCACCCACGGTGACGGCAAAAGCGGCACCTACTTTGAGATTGGCTTTTCCATGCGTCTTTTTATACTCTGAGGCGATTTGTTTTTGGGTTTTTTCGACCAGTTTGGTTTTTGCTTTTTCGGCTCTGACGTGCAAGTTTTCACGTTCCTTAGCAAAGTCTAATTTGGTTTTATTAACTTCTTCTTGTAACGCCATTTTGGCTTGGTTAGCGTCTTCTTGAAGCTCCAAACGGACTTTATTAACCGCATCTTTTGTCTCACTGCGCGCCAAGCTGACAAACCAAAAAGCGGCAAAGACACCCAGCACACCCATTGCAAAGAGTGCAATAAACCAAATTTTAATCTCTTCTGGTCGACCAATAATTAAGCCAATTCCAAACGTCGCCAATTGTAATAACAATAGTCCTGGCAAATAACGCAACATAGAGTGAACCTATTTTGCTGATCATGAATCCAATACACGCTATCATAACGTATTAGAATTGGGTTGTTGGGATTTATCTACACATGCAAAACGTCGACATTAATGAAATTAATAAGTTTGAAGTCATCGCAAACCGGTGGTGGGACGTTAACAGTGAGTTTAAACCCCTACATCAGATCAATCCGTTACGTCTCAACTATATCGAGCGGCTAGCTAATGGGTTAGCAGGCAAGCAAGTGATTGATATTGGTTGTGGCGGCGGTATTTTGTCAGAAAGCATGGCGCTGCGTGATGCTCATGTAACGGGTATTGATATGGGTGAAACGCCGCTGTCAATCGCTCAGTTACATAGCCTTGAATCAGGTGTTGAAATTGATTACCAACAAACAACAGCTGAAGCAATGGCTGAACAAAACCCCGCACGTTATGACGTTGTGACCTGCATGGAAATGTTAGAACATGTGCCAGATCCTAGTGCAGTAATTGCCGCATGTTCAGCATTGGTTAAACCCGATGGGCATATTTTCTTTTCTACCATCAATCGTAACCCTAAAGCCTTTGCTTTAATGATTGTTGGCGCGGAGTATGTATTACAAATGGTGCCAAAAGGTACCCATGAGTACGCAAAATTTATACGCCCGTCGGAATTGGACAGCTGGGGACGCAATAGCGACCTAAAATTGGAAGATATTACGGGGATGACGTATAACCCCATCTTTCAAAGTTACAAACTCGGTAATGATGTTGATGTGAATTATCTGATGCACTTTACTAAAGAAAAGGCATCGTGATCAGCCATTGAATAAAACAAGGCTCGTCACTTTTTTAAACCCCTCTACTTGGCTTGTAGTATTTTTTACCAAGGAACAACTTGTTATGATTAACTCTTTTAGTAAACGATTCTTTTTAGCATTTTCAATGCTAGCTATCCTATTTCTTTCAGGCTGCTCTGTTAAATACGATAACGTTAAAGTGGATCCCGTTTCTAAGCGAACCGTAATTACGAAGATGGATGCCAAGACTGCGAAAGAAATCGCAGATGTCACCAAACAATTGATGACACTTGGGCCCAATATCGACCCAAAAGAAGCTAGATTGTTAGCACATGAAGCGGTCGCCTACCCAAAGGTACTCGCTAATAAGTACAATTTAGTTAGCCCTCCGTATTGGCATAATGTACTTGTTAACTACGGTTATCGTGAAGATGGTTTGTGCTGGCAGTGGACGCGCGATATGGCAAAACACATCCAAGCACGTAACTGGAAAAGCTTTGACTTCTTCCACGGTACTGCTAACCGCAAACGCTTTAACGAGCATAATTCGTTAGTTGTAACCGCTAAAGGCAAAGGCGTTCGTGATGGCATGCTGCTTGACCCTTGGAGAAATTCAGGTCAGCTGTTTTGGTCAATGACCAAAGACGACCCTAAGTACTATTGGACACGTTTCACTAACTGATCCATGGTGCAGCTTTGTCAACAAAAGGAGCCCACTGTGGCTCCTTTTTTATATTTACGCCGCCCTGTTGAAACAAGCAAGCCAATCTTGTTCCTACTGGCACTCACTCTGTTTATTAGTGCTTGCACACAACCGACCAGTGAATATCAAAACCTTTCAGAAAAACCGCCGTTATCCATAATACCGCATACCCAAGCGGCAACAGAATCCGTTATTCAGACGCATTTACGCATCCCTTTGGGCCGTCTTCGTGAAAGACTAGAAGCCGATATCCCAACATCTCTTTACAATGATCCTGGCAAAATCAAACAGAAATGTATTCGGATTTTTGGTAAAAACCTATGTGAGACCTACCAAGTGGGTGGCTGGGCAGAACGCACGGGGCCTATTCAGCTCACCCCACTTAATAATGGTTTTTTACGTGTCAAAATTCCTTTGCAGTATAAACTCAATGTGCAGGGTAACGGCAAAATTGTGAGAGAGTTGCTGAGAAACATTGATTTCAAAACAGCTTCGTTTACAGTGATTGCTGACTTAAAGCCTTGGATCAATAAGCATTGGCAACTGCAGTTAGCAGCAAGCACCGCCATCCACTGGAACCAAAGCCCTCGTGTTGAAGTATTCGGTGTTAACCTCGACATTCAAAGCAACGTTGAAAAACCCATTCAAAAAGCGCTGGGTAAAGTGTTACAAAAACAACAGCAGAGAATAGCTGCCGACAATCGATTCAGGCAGCGCATCGAGGCGTTCTGGACAACCTTACAAACGCCACGAAAAATCAGCGACAATATCCCAGTTTGGTTACAAACTGACCCTCAAGCACTGAGCTTATCCACCATTCGTATCGATAGTGACGCCATACACCTTGCGTTGTCACTGCGCACCATACTAACCACCTTCCCACGCTCCGAAGGCCTTAATAAGCCAATCAAACCGTTACTAATGCTGAGCAATCGATCGGTAGGCAAGCCTACTATTAGCCTTAACTTACCCCTAGCATTGTCGTATCAAGACCTTGCCAACACCCTACAACAACGCTTGAGCCAACAGCCACTGACATACCAGCAAGACAAGATCCGTGTTAGCGTGAAATCAATTGATATTTACCCTAGCAATGGCCGCTTAGTACTGGCAGCTAAAGTCAGATTGAGCGGCTTAGCCGACCTTCTCACCAGTGAGGGCGAAATTTACATCTCCGGTAAGCCCATTGTCGATAATCAAACAAAGACGCTCAAGCTCGTCGACGTTACATTTAGTCGCCAGCTAGACAGTGTCTTTTGGCGTGCCACCACCAGCCTATTACATAAGCAATTGCTTGCTGGCCTACAAAAGTCATTGGTTTATGATTTCTCTGAACGCTACAGTGCCATGCAGCAATCGATCAACCAACAGCTTCAAGCTCAGCACAAAAAGCTCAAACTAAATGGCCAATTACGAAGCCTAACCATACAAGACATTCAACTCGATCTGGATCAGCTACGATTAATACTAGACGCAACGGGCACGGTGAATGTGGAAATGACTAACCTATAAGTCGCGGCTCTGCTTCCAATACGATGCCAAATCGCTCCTTAACAGAATCAATCACCCGCTGCGCCAAAGCCCACAGTTCTGCGCCTGTTGCATCACCATGGTTCACTAGCACTAAAGCATGCTTTTCATAAATCCCAGCGTCATTATCACGATAGGCTTTCCAATCACACTGATCAATTAACCAGCCCGCAGAAGTCTTAATCAGTGAAGTGGATTTTTGAGGATAGCCTGGCAGATTAGGAAACTGCACTTTTAACAGCGCCCATTGCTCGCGTTCAATGATAGGATTTTTAAAGAAACTGCCAGCATTACCAATGACGGCAGGGTCAGGTAATTTACTTTGCCGTAGTGCAATCACCGTATCACTAATCAATCGCGCAGATGGCATCTTGCCAGCCAGAGCCGACTCGACACCAGCATATTCAATCACCCAACTCGGCACTTTAGGTAAGCAAAAAACAACCGATTCAATGAGCCAACGGTCCGACTGTTGGCGCTTAAAAAAACTATCGCGGTAGGCAAACTGGCAATCCGCATTGCTAAACGCTCGCCGCTCACCTGTTAGCAGATCAACCGCAGTTAAACGCTGCAATCGATCACCTAGTTCAACACCATACGCGCCTATATTTTGCATTGGCGCAGCACCAACGGTGCCAGGTATCAGCGATAGGTTTTCTAAGCCTGCATAACCTTCATCAATCGTCCAGCGCACAAAATCATGCCAATGCTCACCGCCTGCCGCTTTGATATAAAACGCCTTGCTGTCTTCATGAACAAGCCGCCGTCCTTTCAAATCAATAGCGGCAACCAAACCATCAAAGGAGTGGCGAAACAGCAGATTACTACCCCCGCCAAGAAGTAGGCAGGCAGTATCAGGGTTGCGCGCGCGCCACTCTACCAACGCTTCAATATCACTTGTTGACCTGAGCGATGCGAACAATTGAGCCGTTACCGCGATACCAAAGCTGTTTAATTGCTTTAATGAGTAGTTTTCTTGTATTTGCATAGCAAGCATTTTACAGAAGCTAGCGTATAATGTTCCTCTTTTGCACTTTTCGAGCCTGAAAATTATGTCTAACGCTGTCAATAAAGTCGTACTCGCCTACTCGGGCGGTTTGGATACTTCAATCATTGCCAAATGGCTATCCGAAACCTACGGCTGCGAAGTCGTTACTTTCACCGCCGACATTGGCCAAGGTGAAGAAGTAGAGCCAGCGCGTGCCAAGGCAGAGGCCATGGGTATCAAGGAAATTTACATCGAAGACTTACGTGAAGAGTTTGTCCGTGACTATGTGTTCCCCATGTTTCGTGCTAATACGATTTATGAAGGTGAGTACTTACTAGGCACTTCGATTGCCCGCCCCCTCATTGCCAAACGCCTAATCGAAATTGCTAATGAGACTGGTGCCGATGCGGTGTCACATGGTGCAACGGGTAAAGGTAATGATCAGGTCAGATTTGAACTGGGTGCCTATGCGCTTAAGCCGGGCGTTCAAGTGATTGCGCCGTGGCGTGAGTGGGATCTTAACTCGCGTGAATCGCTAATGAAGTATGCTGAGGAACACGGCATTCCTATCGATTATCAAAAAATTAAAACCAAGTCACCCTACTCAATGGACGCTAACTTACTGCATATTTCTTATGAAGGTGGCGTACTGGAAGACCCTTGGACTGAAGCAGAAGATGAAATGTGGCGCTGGTCAGTGTCACCAGAAAATGCACCTGATGAAGCAACGTACATTGAGCTGACCTATGAAAAAGGTGACCCCGTTGCTTTAGATGGCGAACGCTTATCACCAGCCACCATGCTAGAAACACTCAATCAGCTGGGAGGTGACAACGGTATTGGGCGTCTTGACATTGTTGAGAATCGCTACGTTGGCATGAAATCACGTGGCTGTTACGAGACACCGGGCGGCACCATTATGATGAAAGCGCATCGGGCTATTGAATCGATTACGCTAGATCGCGAAGTCGCCCACCTTAAAGACAATCTGATGCCTAAATACGCTGAGATGATCTACAACGGCTACTGGTGGAGTCCAGAACGTGAAATGATGCAGAAAATGATTGATGCGTCACAAGATCCTGTCAATGGCACTGTTCGCCTGAAACTTTATAAAGGTAGTGTCAGCGCAGTGGGACGTGCATCGCCGTCTAACAGCCTCTTTGATGAAAAAATTGCGACCTTTGAAGATGACGAAGGCTCCTACAACCAAGCAGATGCTGAAGGCTTTATTAAACTCAATGCCTTACGTTTACGCATTGCTGCTGGGCGTAGTTCATAAGTGATGGATACACACAATGAGGAACGCTTGAACAATCTTGAAATCTTGTTTACTCAACAAGAAGATGTGGTAGAAACATTAAATCGGGTGGTTCATGAGCAGCGTTTGCATATTGAAATACTGCAACAGCAGATGAAACGCTTGCAAGCAAAGCTAACAGCGGGCGGTGGCGAAATTGCCGCTGAGCAAGATGAAATACCGCCCCCTCATTACTAAGCAACAGCCTTAGGTGTCATTACATTCAGTAGGATTTTAGCGATGCAATTATCACTTGAGGTCGCCGTCAGTGGACATCCGCAGTGTCCACTGACGCAGTTAAAACAGTTAGCCAACTCTCTGGGCTTGCCGCTGATTGATGATGCAGAAGGCGCGCACTACTTACTTTACCAAAACGTCAACCGACTGGAGCTGCTCAATACAAATGAGCCTAAAACAAAAGCCATTTGTGTTGATTTTGCAGCCGGTAAAGCACAACATCGCCGCCTTTATGGCGGTGGCAAGGGGCAAGATTTTTCTAAAGCACTGGGGCTACATAAATTCCCTGAAGCAACAATCATTGACGCTACCGCAGGAATGGGAAGCGATGCGTTTGTCATGGCCACATTGGGATGCCAAGTAACCCTGCTTGAACGCAACCCAATTATCCAGCAGCTATTAAGCGATGGCTTAGCCCGTGCCGATGACAGCGATGATAGCGAAGTACAAGCAATTGCGACGAGGATGCGCTTGGTTCAACAAGAGTCACAGAAATACCTAGAAAGTTTAGAGACTGATGAGTACCCACAGCTAATTTATCTTGACCC
>JBMZDT010000057.1:0-8685 GCA_049614505.1 Leucothrix sp. | reverse complement strand
GCCGCTGATACCTCTAAAAATACCCCCTACGCTGCTACGTCTCAGCCTACAGAATTAAATGATCAGCAGGCAAATACACCAGCGATCACTGAACCTACCAGCAATAAGCCCAAAGAGAAACCCGGTGTATTTTCAAGACTTAAGACCGGACTTGCCAAAACGGGTTCCTCACTCACTGAAGGTTTGGGCAATTTATTTTTAGGCAACAAGAAAATTGATGATGATGTCCTTGATGATCTAGAAACCCGCCTGCTGATGGCCGACGTAGGTATTGAGTCCACCACTAAAATCATTGATGACATCACTGACAAGGTCAATCGCAACGAACTGGGCGACAGCGAAGCACTCATGCAAAACCTGTTTGCTAACATGAAAGACATTCTTAAACCCGTTGCCATTCCATTAACCCTAGACCCAAGCAGAAAGCCTACTGTCATTTTAATGGTTGGCATCAATGGCGCAGGTAAAACCACCACCATCGGCAAGCTGGCTAAGAAATTCCAAAACGATGGCAAAAAAGTCATGCTAGCCGCTGGCGATACCTTCCGCGCCGCTGCTGTAGAACAACTGCAAACTTGGGGCGAGCGCAACGACGTGACAGTCATCGCTCAAAAGCAAGGCTCTGACAGCGCCTCCGTTATTTTTGACGCCATGGAAGCCGCCACCGCAAGGGGTATCGATGTATTACTTGCTGATACTGCTGGGCGCTTGCACACACAAACCAACTTGATGGAAGAGCTGAAAAAAGTAAAACGCGTGATGCAGAAAATAGATGCGGAGGCCCCTCATGAAATTATGCTGGTTGTTGACGCCAGCATTGGGCAAAACGCATTGGCTCAAGCTAAAGAGTTTAATGAAGCTCTAGGCCTGACAGGAATCACTGTCACCAAGCTTGATGGCACAGCCAAGGGCGGTATTTTATTCGCCATCGCGGAACAGACGGGAATTCCTGTGAGATTTATTGGCGTTGGCGAAACCATTGATGACTTACAGGTGTTTGATGCTGAGCAATTCACGGGGGCACTTCTTGGTGGAGATTTAGCGTAAACCAATCAGCGCTTGGGGACTTTCATAAGAGTCATTGAAGCACCCAAGCACTGACGAACCATCTTACTTAAAAGCGGAAACCCCACAAAAGAACCCCGCCTCATTCTTAACCACGTAGCTCATTTTCAATCGCAGTTCCGACGTACCAGGGTAAGGCCATTTGTACTCAACCCATCCCTCGCCATCACGTTGAGCAACATCTACCATTTCTCTAAAAAATGGCTGTCCAAAGCGTTTATAGTCATAAAGATTTTGGCCAATCAATTGGTTTCTAATGGGGTGTGAGATCATCACACCTCGCATCGACATGCAAAACACATAGCCGTCTTTCATTAGAAAGCCAGCCTCTAATCGTGAAAAATCCGCAATGCCTAGCGTTCCTTTTTCATTAATCAAAGCTGCTGCACGAGTGCTCATGAGTTTGGCATCTTCAGGGGTCAGCGTGTCTGCAAAGCTCACTTTAAACGTTTTTGTACTTATTTTTGACTCAGCAAAAGGGCGTAGCTCTGTTGCTGATGTAGTCACTAGGGGTAGCAGCAATCCGACACTGATTGCTAATTGTTTGCATAAAGGCATTCTTTTTCCTCAGTCCATTGATAGAAAACGCACCTATTAACAATACTATGCGTTTAAATGGCCTAAAGAACCAATGCCTATTTTTTATGCTGCATATAGCCAAATTCCATAGGCATTAAGCCTTGTGTGCCAAATGTATCGTATACGCAGCACCTTGCTTTAGCTTTTTGTAATTACCAAAGACTTCTTTTAGATTGCGCTTCATATATTGGCGCAACCCATTTACCGTTACTAAGTAAATCTCCGCCCCCGGTTTCATATGAAAATATGCGTCATGCAACATCAGCGTCATCATCTCATTACCAACTTTTGCAGGCACATTGGACACCACTAGATCAAATCGTAAGTCTTTATCCACATGCTGAAAACCATTGGATAAAATGGCTTTAGCGTTGCTTGCACCATTTAATATTGCATTACGATTGGTATACTCCACCGCCATAAAGTCTTTATCGCACAGTAAAGTTTGCCCTTTAGGTGCTAATTTAGCCAGCGTCAGACCAATCGGACCGTAGCCGCAACCTAGATCAAAGATATCCGCATCTTCAGCTGGACTGATGTATCGCAAGATCAGGTCAGTCCCCGCATCAATTTCACGCGGTGAAAAGATACCCCATGTTGAACGAAACACCATGGGCTTGTGGCAAAGGGTCGCCTTGAACTCGATATCTTTACGCAATGACTTTAAATATTCTGCCGTTTCCATCATAACGCCTCTAGTGCTGTAAAAATTGCTGTTGCTTCTGCTATTGCTGTCTCTCGGCTTTCTGCCAAAGTACAGAAGTGCCCCATTTTACGCCCCGGCTTAGCCCCCTCTTTGCCATAAAGGTGTAACTTACTGGCATTACTCTTAAATACGACTCCCCAATCCGGTGGTGTCGCCCCCCACAGATCACCGAGTAAATTAGTCATGACTACCGGGCTTAACAGCCGAGTACTACCAAAAGGTAGATTACAAACCGTTCTAACTTGCTGCTCAAACTGCGAGGTAACACAGGCATCAATCGAGTAGTGCCCGCTGTTATGCGTACGCGGTGCAATCTCGTTGACAAGCAACTCGCCCTGCGTTGTCACAAAAAATTCCACAGCTAGCACACCCACATAATCTAACTTTCGAGCAATTTGCTTAGCAGCCGCTTTAGCTGCATGTGCGATATCTTCATCAATGACTGCTGGCACAATGCTTTGAAATAAAATGCCATCACGATGAACATTTTCAGAAATCGGGAACGTCTCAGTGTCCCCGTCAGCATTTCTGGCAACCACCACTGAAATTTCACACTCCAAATCAACTCGCTGCTCCAATACGCAGTCTGCTGATTTGTGTGTGCGAAACGCGGCAACCACCTCATCAGGGTCATTGACCGTAATCTGCCCTTTACCGTCATAGCCAAAGCGCGCCGTTTTCAAGATTGCTGGAAATTTAATGGATTCGATCGCAATCGCAATATCTGAACGCGTGCGCACCACACCATAAGGCACAGGCAATAGGCCACAGGAACGAATAAATTCTTTTTCAATGATTCGATCTTGTGTTTTGCTCAACGCTTCAGCTGATGGGTGTACCACACACGTTTCGCTTAAATCAGCCAACACCTGCGCTGGAATATTTTCAAACTCGGTGGTAATCACATCACAACGTTTGGCAAAATCCGTCAGTGCTTCAGGATCATCATATGCTGCCACCAACTGCTCATCCGCTACCTGCCCCGCCGGACTGTTAACACCGGGCTCCAGCACAATCACGTTATAGCCAAGGTATTTCGCGGCAATCACAAACATACGGCCTAACTGACCACCACCAATCATGCCAATGGTGGCACCTGGCAAAATCATTTCATTCGTCATTTAATTAACTACTTAATTGGAAGGAGGAAGTGTCATATCTAGCGCAATTTGCCGCTGCTGTTCACGGTAGTTTTGCAATTTTTCGGTCAAAGCTTCATCACCGCTCGCTAGCAAAGCAATCGCAAACAATGCCGCATTGGCAGCACCCGCCTCACCAATTGCGAACGTCGCCACAGGAATTCCTTTGGGCATTTGCACAATAGAATGCAACGAATCAACGCCTTTGAGGTATTTTGATGGGGCAGGAACACCCAATACCGGCACGATTGTTTTCGCTGCGATCATACCGGGTAAGTGAGCAGCACCACCTGCTCCAGCAATAATTGCACGTAACCCACGCGATGCCGCTGTTGCAGCGTATTCAAACATTAGATCAGGCGTGCGATGTGCAGACACCACTTGGCACTCGTGTGCAATGTCAAATGTTTTCAGTATCTCAATCGCCTTTGACATAACAGGCCAGTCGCTGTCGCTCCCCATCACGACACCCACAACGGGTTGTGACATTATATTCACCCCAATATCCTGCAAAAAACCTGATATTATAGCACCGTTTTCTATTATCTCTAGGTAAACGATTCTTATGAGTCCAGCGCACCGACCTCTGAAAAACTACGAACTCATTGCACAAGGCAAAGTTCGCGACATTTATGCGATTGATGAGCAGTATATGCTGATAGTCACCACTGACCGTCTTTCTGCGTTTGATGTCGTTTTACCGCAGGCGGTTCCGGATAAAGGCAAGGTACTTCTTAAGGTATCGAATTTTTGGTTTGAAAAGCTTTCCCACCTCATCGACAATCATCTAACGGACATTGACCTAGATGAACTATCAATTACCGATGAAGAAGCAGACTACTTAGCAGACCGTGCCATTGTCGTCAGGCGCTTGAAACCGTTGCCAATAGAAGCGATCGTAAGAGGCTACCTGATCGGCTCTGGCTGGAAAGACTACCAAGCGACAGGTGAACTATGCGGCATTACACTGCCAGAGAATCTTCAACAGGCCAGCAAGCTCCCTGAACCCTTGTTTACGCCGTCTAGCAAAGCACTCATCGGAGATCATGATGAAAACATTAGTTTCGCAACGATGGAGGAACGCATTGGTTCTGATCTTGCAAAGCAAATACGCGATGTCAGCATTAAACTTTATTCAGAGGCCGCCCAGCATGCAGCCAAATGTGGCATTATTATGGCCGACACAAAGTTTGAATTTGGCCTAGATAACAACAACAAATTAGTGCTTATTGATGAAATTTTAACACCAGATTCATCACGCTTCTGGCCAGCCGATCAGTACCAAGCGGGTATAAGCCCACCGTCATTTGATAAGCAATTTGTCAGAGACTATTTAGAAACGCTGGATTGGGATAAAACGCCACCAGGCCCAATACTTCCAGATGCTATAATAAAAAGAACGGCTGACAAATACCAAGAGGTTGCACGTCAGTTGACGGAGACTTAAATCGATGAGCGATATGTATAAATGGCTACATAAAGTGCCTGGGGTACTCACTTTTATCTTAGTGATTGCGCTGGGTATCACCTTGGCTAATTTGCTATGGATGATAGTCACACCCGCACCGTCGGTTGCTCAAGCGGCTAATCGTGCCAGCACAAACCAAGTGGCTAGCCTCGCTCGACAGGAAAACTATGGAAAATTAATTGCCGATCAGCATTTGTTTGGCGCGATACCAAAAGCGGCTCCCACTAAAATTAAAAAACCTAAACCTGTTAAAGCCAAACCCGTTAAAGCACCGGTTAACTTAAACATTAAATTACATGGCATTATTTCATCAAAAAGTGGGGATGGTGGTTTTGCGATGATTTCATATAACGGAAAAACACAGGAAGTCTTTAGCCCTGGCGACCCTATTCCTAAAAAACTCCCAGGCCAAGACACCGTTGAATCTATTGGTGTCATGGTCACGAAAATTGCCAAGGAAAGCGTCACAATTGATAATAATGGCACGGAGCAATTGCTCACACTGCCAAAGCCTGCGGCGGGTAAAAGCAGTGGTAGCAACAACCGCAGAAGTGCATCAAGACCCAGTGCCGCCGCTAGCGCAAGAATTGTTCAGCCAACGACTTCCGCCCCAGCAGCTAAACCGACACTCAATTCTTCTGGCGGCATCCAAACCCTAACAGCGCTACGCGAAGAAGCATTGGTTAACCCTAATGTGCTCATGACCGTTATTACACCTTCAATTGTTAGGGAAAATGGTCAAATGACGGGCATCAGGGTTTATCCTAGTCGCAACCGCAAACTGTTCAGAGCTTTAGGCCTTAGAAATGGTGATGTGGTAACACAGGTTAATGGTGTTGTAATCGATGATCAAAGCAAAGGCATGGCCATATTCCAACAGCTTGCCGAGTCTCCTTCTTTAGAAATTCACATAAAGCGCGGCGGAAATGAACAAGTTCTCACTCCTCAATTTTAACTCAGTTGTCCGTTTATGCTTGATGGTGTTGCTGACTACTCAGCTCAGCAGCTGCGACCGGCCTATTGAGGCCATTAAGCTCAGCGGCCCAACCATGGGCACCACCTACAACATCACCTTATATCTGACCAAAGGTCAAACGCTTGACTCAAAGCAAGTGCAGCAACAAATTGATGACTCGCTAATACGCATCAACCAGCAAATGTCGACCTGGATAAAAGATTCAGAAATTAGCTTATTTAATAAAAGTGAATCAACGGAATGGTACCCAGTTTCGGCAGAATTTGCAGCTGTCGTTGAAGCCGCACAGTCTATTAGTCAGCTAAGCAATGGCGCTTTTGACATTACGGTTGGCCCACTCATTAATATCTGGGGGTTTGGCAAAGATTTTAAAAACAACAACCCAGACGACGCCACTATCGCCGCCGCCAAAGCCAACACTGGCTACCAGCAACTGGCCGTTCGCCGCTCTCCTCCAGCACTTAAAAAACAGATCCCTCAACTACAAATTAACCTTTCAGCAATCGCTAAGGGCTATGGCGTCGATGCGATTGCAGATCAGCTCACTAAAGCAGGAATCAGTAGCTACTTGGTTGAAATTGGCGGTGAGATTCGTGCTAATGGCATCAAACCCAACCAGTCGCTCTGGCGCATCGCCATAGAAAAGCCAACCACGAAAGAGCGCTCTATTCAACAAGGCTTATTGCTGGATAACACTGGCGTTGCAACATCAGGCGACTATCGCAATTATTTTGAACGTAATGGCAAACGTTATTCACATACTATTAACCCTGAGACTGGCAAGCCCATTACCCACCAGCTCGCTTCCATTACCGTGCTGCATAAAAGTGCCATGATGGCGGACGGCTTAGCAACGGCGATGATGGTGCTAGGTGAAGACAAAGCGAAACGCTTTATTGCTGATAATAAACTCAGTGCTTACATGGTTTCACGGGATAAAAAAGGGTTTTCAAACTGGCATAATTTTTCTGATGAGTTACTGATAAAACCATGATTCTATTGAATTTTACACGCTAGCTTGAGATTATATTAGGCGTCATTGGTAAGAAATGTTACTTTAGCGCCCCAAGCAATCCAATACAGGGAAGTACTGTGAGTCATTTAATAATAAAGTTTCTTGGTTTAACACTACTACCCCTCATGATTGCTGGCTGCGTCAATACCCCCACAAAATCCCCTCCTGTTGAAGTCACTAAAGTGATTTTGGTCGACGCCTCAATCTCATATCAGATAAAGCTATAACTATATTCAAAAGTAATCCCCAGCAAGGTAGAATGCGAGCCATCAATATTCTGCTCTGGAGATGAATCATGCCCGAATATCGCTCACGCACTACTACCCACGGACGCAATATGGCAGGCGCACGCGCGCTGTGGCGTGCAACAGGGATGAAAGATGGTGACTTTGACAAGCCCATTATTGCAATCTCTAATTCATTTACACAGTTCGTACCCGGGCACGTTCACCTTAAAGACCTTGGGCAGTTGGTGGCGCGTGAAATCGAGAACGCGGGCGGTATTGCCAAAGAATTCAACACTATAGCCGTCGATGACGGTATTGCCATGGGGCATGACGGCATGCTTTACAGTTTGCCTTCACGGGAAGTCATCTCTGACGCGGTTGAGTACATGGTTAACGCACACTGTGCGGATGCTCTGGTCTGCATCTCTAACTGCGACAAAATCACACCAGGCATGCTAAATGCAGCGTTGCGCCTAAACATTCCTGTTATTTTTGTCTCTGGCGGCCCAATGGAATCGGGTAAAGCGGTTATTCAAGGTAAAGTCATCAAGCTCGACTTAGTTGACGCCATGGTATCGGCAGGAGACCAGAATAAGACCGACGATGAAGTCATGCAAATGGAGCGCTCGGCCTGCCCTACCTGTGGCTCTTGCTCCGGCATGTTTACAGCTAACTCCATGAATTGCCTCACCGAAGCATTAGGACTATCCCTACCTGGTAACGGCTCCCTACTCGCCACACACGCTGATCGTAAAGCACTATTCTTGCGAGCCGGCCGTGAAATTGTCAGCTTAGCCAGACGCTATTATGAGCAGGACGATGAGTCAGTATTGCCTCGCAATATTGCTAATTTCAAGGCATTTGAAAATGCCATGAGTTTAGACATCACCATGGGAGGCTCAACTAACACCATTCTGCATTTACTAGCGGCAGCGCACGAAGGCGAAGTTGATTTTGATATGGATGATATTGATCGCCTATCACGTAAAGTGCCTAACCTCAGTAAAGTTGCACCCGCGACACAAGATTATCACATGGAAGATGTACACCGTGCTGGCGGCGTGATGCGCATTTTAGGTGAATTGGAGCGCGGTGGACTGCTGCATACTGATATCCCCACCGTTCATAGCGCCACAATGGGAGAAGCACTAGAAAAATGGGACATAGCACGCACCACTGATGAGGACGTAAAAACATTTTACAGTGCGGCACCCGGTAACGTGCCTACACAAGAAGCGTTTAGCCAAAACAAGCGCTGGGATTTAGACTTGGATAAAGTCAATGGCTGCATCCATGATATTGAACATGCTTATTCCAAAGATGGTGGCTTGGCGGTCCTGTACGGGAATATTGCTGAAGATGGTTGCGTGGTTAAAACGGCAGGGGTTGATGAAAACATCCTGTTATTTAATGGCCGGGCGCGTATTTTTGAGTCACAAGACTCAGCAATGAATGCCATTCTTGATGATCAAATTGTTGAAGGTGATGTGGTTATCATTCGTTACGAAGG
>JBMZDT010000056.1:0-8728 GCA_049614505.1 Leucothrix sp. | reverse complement strand
TTGATAAATTTTATGGATGCGTGCTTACCCAATGGGATTGGGTAGTGTAAAGTCTTCGGTAGCCTTTATCTTCGATAGACAAAAACAACATGTGTCGTGAACATACCCCCTGTACGATGCTGAGGAAGCTTAATGAAAATTGCTATATTGTCTCGTAACCCACGTTTGTATTCGACTGCTCGGTTGGTTGAAGCAGCAAAGGCACGCAATCACGAAGTGGTGGTGCTGGATGTGTTGCGGGTCTATATGAATATCGCTAGCGGAAAGCCAGAGATCCATTACAAGGGCGAGACGCTGGGTGGCTTTGATGCGGTTATTCCGCGCATAGGCGCATCTGTCACGTTTTATGGTACAGCGGTGCTCCGGCAGTTTGAGGTGATGGGCGTGTATCCTGTCAATGAGTCTGTAGCGGTTAACCGATCGCGCGACAAGCTGCGTTCATTACAATTGTTATCCCGTAAAAGTGTTGGTATGCCGGTAACGGGCTTTTCTCATTCACCCGATGATACCGATGATTTACTAAACTTTATTGGCAAGCCTCCTTATGTGATTAAACTGCTTGAAGGCACTCAAGGTATTGGGGTGGTATTAGCTGAGACGCGCAAAGCGGCAGAGAGTGTAATTGAAGCGTTTAGAGGCTTGAAGGCGCAAATTCTCGTTCAAGAGTTCATTGCTGAAGCCGGTGGTGCGGATATTCGCTGCTTAGTTGTCGGTGGTAAAGTGGTGGCGGCAATGAAGCGCCAAGCTAAAGAAGGCGAGTTTCGATCTAATTTGCACCGGGGTGGAACGGCGACATTGGTTAAATTGAGCCCTGAAGAACGTGCTACTGCGGTGAATGCGGCAAAAATTATGGGGCTGAATGTCGCAGGTGTGGATCTGCTGCGTTCTGACCGAGGGCCATTGGTAATGGAGGTCAACTCGTCACCGGGTCTGGAGGGTATCGAGAAGGCGTCAGATAAAGATGTAGCGGGTATGATTATCGAACTGATTGAGCGCAATGCGAAGCCTGGCCGAACGAAAACGAAAAATACTGGCTGATCCAATCCCTTATGACTGCCGCTAAAAACCAATATACCCTGTCAATGATTGAACGCGCTGACGATGTTCATGTGAATCAATGGGTCTATCAGGTACTGAGGCGTAGCATTATGTGCGGCGAGATTCGTCCGGGGATTGCTTTAACTATTCGTGGGCTGGCTGAAAAGCTAGCGGTGAGCCCAATGCCCGTTCGAGAAGCGTTGCACAAACTAGCTTCTCAGGCTGCGGTAGAGGTGCGAGATAACCGCCGAGTCACTGTGCCATTAATTTCTCCTGATAAGTTTAAAGAGCTGTATGAGCTACGTATCATTCTGGAAACCCATGCTGCTGCAAAAGCCCTCGCACACATCGGTAGCACTGAGCTAGCTGAATTGAAGCGGTTAGACGGTATGGTTGATCGTGCCTACGCCGATGGTGATGTGATGCGAGGTAGTCTCGCTAACCAAGCATTTCACCGTTACCTCTACAGTCAGAACCCTATCCAAGTGTGCCTACCCATGATCGAAAGCTTATGGCTTCAATTAGGGCCGTTTGTACGTATTGGGCTGTCTAAACTCGAAAGCTACTACGCCAATGATCGTCATCAAGAAGCGTTAGATGCAATCGAGAAACAAGATGTGAGCCGTTTGGTACAGGCCATAGAATCAGATATTCGCGATGGGATTTCGTTGATTAAGAATGTTGATCAGCTCTACCAAGACCTTGGTGGGAGTTGATGTTTTACAATTTGTCTCTTAGCGTATAGTAACTCATTGCAAGCACTAGTAATGGCCAGCGCAGTGTTGTGCCACCGGGAAAAGGGTAGGTTTTAAGCATTGACATGGTATCAAAGCGCGCGAGTTTCCCATCAATCATATCCGCCATGATTTTGCCTGCCATGGTTGCCATGGCGACACCGTGCCCAGAGTAGCCACTGGCTGATAAGACATTGTCAGAGACTTTAGCAAAATAGGGCATACGGCTTGCGGTGATAGCTAAGGTACCACCCCAGCCGTAGTCAATGCGCGTATTGTCTAATTGAGGGTAAATTTCTAGCATATGCTTTTGCACGAAGCGTTTAATGTCTTTGGGAAATTGAAAACTATAGTTTTCACCACCGCCAAATAACAGACGCTTGTCAGCACTTAGTCGAAAGTAATTCACGACAAATCGTGAATCGGCAACCGCATGGTTATCACGAATCAAACCCTGAGCTTGTTCATCGCTCAATGGCTCAGTGGCAATGACGTAGTTATTAATCGGCATCACTCGTGAGGCGACTTTACTGTTGAGTTTGTCGAGGTAGCCATTACAGGCAAGCAGCACGTGATTTGCTTTGATTTCCCCCGTTGCGGTGGTGACAGTCACTTGCTGAGTAGACTCAGCATAGTCCAGCACGGGCGATTCTTGATAAATAGTCGCGCCCGCATCGGCGGCGGCTTTGGCTAAGCCTAGTGCAAAGTTAAGTGGATGAATATGAGCGGCCCCCATATCCAATGACCCACCAAAGTAGACATCTGAGCCAATATGGCTGCGAATTTCATCGGTATCGAGGTAATGAACTTTGTCGTAGTGGTAGTCTGTTTGGAGTTTTTTGGTGTAAGCCTGCGTTTCTTTGAGGAAACGCTTGCGGTGATCGGCGTGAATAATACCGTCGCTTAGGTCGCAGTCGATTTTATGTTCAGCGATTAGGTGACGACAGAGTTTATTCGCCTCTTGTGCAATATCCCAAAGTGCGCGTGCGCTTTCTTTACCGTACTGAGACTCTAGACTATCTTGGTCTTTGCGCTGATCACTACCGAGTTGGCCGCCATTGCGCCCTGAAGCACCCCAACCTACTCGATGTGCATCTAATAACACCACAGCATAGCCTGCTTGGGCTAAGTGTAACGCAGCGGACAACCCAGTAAATCCGGCACCAATAATGCAAACGTCTGCTGTTTCAGTGCCTTGCTGCTGAGGAAACTCCGGCACAGTGTTAGCACTGGCAAAATAATAGGAGTCTGGGTATTGGCCCGCTTGATCATTGCTGTAAAGAAAGCCTTTGCTTGTGGTGCTTGTCATCGCTTACAAATAACCTGCTTGTTTAGCTGCCTCATAAGTTAAGTCCAGTACTTTGCTGGCTTTTTCAATGAGCTCGTCAGCTTCAGTATGGCTCAATACAAGAGGGGGCGAGATAATCATTGTGTCACCCACGTGGCGCATAATAAGCCCGTGCTCGAAACAAAATTCCCGACACATTAATCCGACGGTGCCTTTTTTGACTCCAAAGGGCGCTCGAGTCGTTTTATCGGGTGTTAGTTCGAGTGCGCCCATGAGCCCAACAATGCGTGCTTCACCAATAAGCGGGTGGTTGCCCAGTGCTAACCAGCGTTCTTTTAAGTAAGGGCCGATGTCGTTTTTAACGTAGTTAGCCAGATCCTCACGTTCCATAATAGCCAACACCGCCAGTGCCGCCGCGCAGGTTGCTGGGTGCCCAGAATAGGTGTAGCCGTGTTCAAAGTCTCCGCTATTGATAAAGCCTTCCGCCATTCGGTCACTCAGCATGACCCCGCCAATGGGTAAGTAGCCAGAGCTCAGGGACTTAGCAATAGAAATGATATCTGGTTTGATTTGATAGTAATCGCTGGCAAACCATTCACCAGTACGGCCAAAGCCTGTAATGACCTCATCAGCCACTAGCAGGATCTCATATTGATCACAAATACGTTGAATCTCAGGCCAGTAGCTTGCTGGAATAGGCTCTGCGATAAAGGCGGCGATACGGTTTTCACCCAGCTCTAGGATTTTCTCTTCCAGCTCGCGGGCACGCTGTAGGCCAAATGCTTCAGGTGTTAAATCGCCCCCTTCGCCGTACCAGTAAGGCTGGTTAATATGCACGATGTTTTCAATGGGTAAGTCACCCTGTTCGTGCATATAAGTCATGCCACCCAAGCTAGCCCCCGCTACGGTCGAGCCATGGTAGGCATTTTTGCGCGAGATAATCACTTTTTTGTCAGGCTTGCCTTGGGCAGCCCAATAATGCCGTACCATGCGTACGACGGTATCATTAGACTCAGAGCCGCCACTGGTAAAAAACGTGTGATTAACGTGGTCAGGAGCAAACTCTGCTAACTTCGCTGCCAGTTTGGTAACGGGTTGGTGGGTGGTTTGGAAAAACGTATTGTAATAGGGTAGCTCACGCATTTGCGCAGATACGGCATCCGCTACTTCATCGCGCCCATAGCCAACCGCCATGCACCACAGGCCAGCCATTGCGTCGAGTAACTTATTGCCTTGATCGTCCCAAACATAGACGCCTTGGCCTTTGGTGATAACACGAGCGCCTTTCTCATTCAGCGCTTTGGTATCCGTGAACGGGTGTAGATGGTGCGCAGCATCTTGCGCTTGCGTAGTATTGGCGTGCTGCGGTGGGTTTGAAGTCATTGCTAATTCCTGTATTTTTTATCCGCTATGATGATCGAGTGATCACTAAACGGTTAAGAGTAAGTGTTCGCGCTCCCACGGACTGACGACCATCATGTGTTCATTAAATTCGTGTTGCTTGAGCGCTTTATAAAGGTCGCAAAATGATTGACCAAGCAGTGCCTGTAGCTCTGGGGCTTTGTCAAACATAATTAAAGATTCTAATAAGCCACGGGGTAGGCCAAACGGCTCTTCGTGTGCATCGCCTTTAAATTCTTTTTGGCACTGGTTTTGCTGTGTCATACCGAGAAAACCAGTTGCTAGGCTTGCTGCCATTGCTAAATAAGGGTTGGTATCCATCCCGGCAATACGGTTTTCTACGCGCCGTGAGTTAGGGCCGCTGTTAGGCACACGTAACCCTGCGGAGCGGTTATCGCGTGACCATTTCAGATTAATGGGCGCTGAGTCCTCGGTAGTAAAACGGCGATATGAGTTTACATAAGGTGCTAATAGGCAAGTGGCTGGGCCAAGGTATTTTTGTTGCCCACCGATAAAGTGATGAAACAGATCGGATGGCTCGCCTGCTGTGTCGCTAAAAATGTTTTTACCTGTTTTAGCGTTCACCACGCTTTGATGAATGTGCATGGCGCTGCCGGGGTGATTGCTCATCGGTTTAGCCATAAAGGTTGCGTAGCAGTCATGGCGCATGGCCGCCTCGCGAATGAGCCTTTTAAAAACAAAGACTTGGTCCGCCATGAGCATCGGGTCACCGTGTGCCATATTAATTTCTAGCTGGGCAGGGCCACCTTCTTGAGTGAGCGTATCAATTTCTAAGCCTTGGGCTTCAGCAAACAGATAAATGTCTTCAATGATCGGCTCGTACTCATCAATTGCCATCATAGAAAATGATTGACGCCCAACACTTTGGCGGCCCGAACGGCCAACGGGAGGCCTTAAGGGTTCATCCGGGTTCACGTTGCGCTCGGTGAGATAAAACTCAATCTCAGGTGCTACAACAGGTTTCCAGCCTTTCTCAGCGTAATGCGCTAAGACGCGCCGTAGCACATGGCGTGGCGAGCAGGACACTGGGCGGCCATCTTGAAAATACAAATCATGAATGACCATCAAGCTGGGCGATCTTGCCCAAGGTAAAGAGCGCAACGTGCTAAAGTCAGGCACCAACTTAACATCAACTTCCGTCATGTACTCTTCAGAGTCAAACTCAAAATAGTCCCCCGTAATACTCTGAAAGAAAATGCTGTAGGGTAAAAACGTTGAGTTAAGCGCGCTGAATTTGCTGGCAGGCATTAACTTGCCGCGAGCTACGCCGTGAATATCACTAATGGTGCATTCCACCTCGTCAATACGATGTGTATTGATAAGATTTCTTAAATCATCAGGCGAATCTGACTGTAAAGCGATTGGTGTTTCACGTGTTGACATAAATCCTTCAGGTTGCTGAGAGCGGTGAAATATTTTTGTGATCACATTTTGGTAGTGGCATTGTTAAAAGTCAAGTGAATGGATAGACTGCTCTTATTTCATGCAGCCAAAGAGTGCTTATGCAAAGCGAGATCGAACAGTTTATTCGTGATAATCCAGAGGTAGAAGAAGTCGATCTGCTGTTGCTGGACATACCCGGCAACTTCTTTGGTAAACGCTACACGCTTAAAGAACTTGAGAAATTGGCACGTAACGGCTTAAAGTTCCCCCGAGGGATGCCGTTAATGTCCGTGATTGGGGAAGCGATCGATGCGCTGGGGCACGGTCTGACGGATGGAGATCCGGATGCTGATGTTGAATTAATTCCTGGCACTTTGCAGCGCGTGAGTTGGGAATCAGAGCCGCGTGCCCAAGTCATGGTGCGTTATGTGCCGGGTAATGAGGATTCGCCTTTCTGGGAGCCTCGTCACTGTCTAATCAATGTCTTGCAGCGGTTTAACGACGCAGGTTTATCCCCGGTAGTGGCCTACGAGCTTGAGTTTTACTTAGTCGATAAGCAGCGAACCGAGACAGGATTGGTGCAAGCACCTAAGGGGCAATTATCTGGACGACGTGATAATTTTGCTGTGCTAAATATGGATCGGGTGAGTGATTTTGGGGAATGCCTAAGTGATATTCGTCGTACCTGCGCGGAGCAGGGTATCACGATAGGGCCTATCTCTTGTGAAGTGGGTTTGGGACAGTATGAGATTAACTTGCCGCACAGTGACGACGTTTTAAAAGCGGCGGATCATTGTGTGATGTTTAAACGCATTGTCAAAGGTGTTGCGTTAAAGCACGGGTTCCAAGCGAGTTTTATGGCGAAGCCTTACCTTGAGCATGCGGGTAATGGTTTGCATTTGCATACTAGTCTTTATGATGAGGCAGGTGACAATGTTTTTAGTGACGCAGCACAAGGCGCTGACACATTACGCCATGCCATTGGTGGCTTGTTAGCATTAATGCCCGCGTCATTATCCTTTCTAGCACCCAATATCAATGCGTTTCGTCGTTTAAAGCCTAAAAACAATGTGCCAGTGAGTCCGAGCTGGGGTTATGAGAACCGTTCTGTTGCGGTCAGGGTGCCAAACTCTGATGCTAAAAACCAACGGATCGAGTACCGCTTAGGGGGGGCGGATGCGAACCCATACCTTGCTCTAGCGGTGATGCTAACGGGTATCGACTACGGCATGCAGCAGGCTATTATGCCAGTTGAACCTACTGAAAACCTATCAACTGACGCGTTTGGCTTGCCTACTGATTTTTTACAAGCGCTACGGATTACAGAGGCCTCTGAGGTATTAAAACGTTATTTGGGAAATGAGTTTGTACCCGTTTACTGTGCACAAAAGCGTAGCGAGGTAGCAACTTTCGAAGCAGCGATTTCTGCTAGGGAATATGAGTGGTATTTATAAAATGAGTGTAAATAAAAGTAAAAATTTTGTTTCTGGCTTAAGTAGCTTTTCTAATGTGAGTGGCTTTCTTACCCTGCCACTCACGCGTGACTTAGCGGCGGCAGATGTGTTTGTGTTGGGTGTGCCCTATGACCTTGCCACAACGGGTAGAGCAGGTACTCGAGGTGGCCCAATGGCAATACGCCAAGCCAGTTGCCATATTCGTTGGGAGGAAAAGCGTTGGCCTTGGGACTTTGCACTATTTGATAAGTTACGAGTCGCTGACTATGGCGACATCGATGCACCAGCAGGTAATCATGAAGCAATGCTCAGCGCCATACAGGAGCATGTTGGTGGCTTGGTTGCGGTAGGTAAAACGGTTTTAAGTTTTGGCGGGGATCATTTTATTACGCTGCCTTTACTACGTGCTCACGCCAAGCATCATGGTCAGTTAGCCATGATACATTTTGATGCCCATACTGATACCTATGAAGAGCACGACAGTGTTTATAACCATGGCTGTATGTTTCATCATGCACCACTGGAAGGATTGATTGATCCTGATAAAACCATTCAGATCGGTATTCGCACGGAGTACACCAAGGAAAAACACCTCTTTAAAGTGATTGATGGTGCAGAGGCGAATGACCTGTCCGCTGCTAGCATTGTTGAGAAAATTAAAGCGACTGTGGGTGATACACCCACTTACTTAACCTTTGATATAGACTGCCTTGACCCTGCCTTTGCGCCAGGGACAGGGACACCAGTACCTGGTGGTTTGACAAGCGATAAAGCATTGAAAATCATCCGAGGGTTAGCTGGAATCAATCTCATTGGTATGGATGTGATGGAGGTTGCCCCGCCTTATGATCATGCTGATATTACAGGGCTGGCAGGTGCGGCTTTGGCATGGGAAATGCTGCATGTTTTAGCGGTTAAGCCTGCCTAAAATAGAGCAGATCATGCGTTCTGTGAAAAATACGGCCATGTAACTTTGATATCTCCAGTGTCATTGTTTATGCTCTCTTGTTTCATTTCAAAACGTTATCGCAAATAACGCCCACCCAAGCATTAACCTGAAACAAGAGAGCATATAATGGAACAACTGTTGTTAAAGCCAATCGCTAGCGTCGATGGTGAAATAAACCTTCCTGGTTCAAAAAGTTTATCAAACCGGGCACTTTTGCTAGCAGCATTGGCCAAGGGAACAACAACACTAACCAATTTATTAGACAGTGATGACATTCGTCACATGTTAAATGCGTTAGCGAAACTAGGCGTCAGTTATCAACTCTCGGACGACAAGAAGCGCTGTGTGGTGGAAGGCTTAGGGCGAGCATTTGATACCTCAGAACAGGGTCAATTAGAACTGTTTTTAGGGAATGCCGGCACGGCGATGCGCCCATTGTGTGCCGCACTGTGCTTGGGGC
>JBMZDT010000055.1:0-8816 GCA_049614505.1 Leucothrix sp. | reverse complement strand
TCTCATCTGCATAGCCTGAGAAGTAAGGAAAAGCATCTTCTGGGTGGCCGTGTAAAGAGGCAAAAAACACATCATCACGATGGTAGAAAATATCCTGCGTGCCGTTGCCGTGGTGGAAATCAATATCCAGCACTGCGACCTTGGCGGCACCATCCATACGAAACATCTCAGCAACTACAGAGGCGTTATTAATAAAACAGTAGCCACCAAAGGCATCCGCTGTTGCGTGATGACCCGGTGGGCGACATAGGGCAAAGGCTGCGCCAGCACCTGCGGCAACCTGACGTTGTGCGGACTGGGCTGAGGCACAAGATGATTGCGCGGCTTCCCAAGTACCTGCCGTAATCGCGGTTTCTGCGGCAATGGCGTAATAGCCTGCTTTACCATCGATGTTTTTGGGCGGTCGTGATTGCTGCATACGCCGTACAGGGAATGAGCAGGGGATTAGCTCACCAGCAAAGCCTTCCTGCTTCCATTCATCCCAAGCGTGTTCTAGGAAGTCTAGAAAATCAGGCGCGTGTAAACGGCGGATCGGTGTGAAATCAATTTCGGCAGGCGCGATGACTTCGCTAAACTGGCGCTCTTGTAGACGTTGTACAATGTATTCTACGCGCGAGGGACGTTCGTAGGGGGTAACCAATTGCCCGCCGTCTAGTTCAGCCTTGGGGAAATGCAGGCGGTGGGATTCGCTTAAGAAGGTTTGCATGGTGTTCCTTGGCTTGGGTAACTGGTGCTTATAGTAGCATTAGTGAATGGGGCCACAAGGTTGTGATTAGTAAACCGCAATTCTCTGGACAAGCCAATCCAGATGAGTAACGATATTCACTCCACCATCCGAGGAGTTAACACATGTTATTCAAATCATCTCTTAGCATTGCAACAGTCTGTGTCGGACTATTGCTGTCAACCAGTGCAACATTCGCAGCCGATAGCTGTGCCACCAGCAAAACCATTAAAGATGGCGTACTCACGATCGCTACAGGTAATCCGTCCTATTTCCCTTGGGTGATCGATAACGACCCAACATCAGGTAAAGGCTTTGAGGCAGCTGTTGCTTATGAAGTAGCAACACGCATGGGCTTTGATAACGATAAAGTCGAGTGGACCACAGCATCATTTGACGCATCTATCCAGCCAGGCGAGAAGAATTTTGACTTCAACCTACAGCAGTTCTCGATTACCGAAGACCGCGAAAAGGTTGTAGATTTTTCAGTACCTTATTACTCAGCGGCCATGGCGGTTCTGACGCGTAAAGCCACGCAGGAAAAAGGCGCCAAGCCTGAGCTAGCGTCCTTAAAAGGGTTACTCTGGGGTGCCAGCTCCGCTACGACGGGCTTGCCAATGCTGGAAAAACTCATCCAGCCCAGTGACAAGCCACTCCTGTACAACGACAACAATGATGTCGTTGCAGCAATGAAAGCCAACCAAATAGATGCAGCATTATTTGACTTGCCGACGGCAATGTATCTTGGTGCGGTGGTGCTAGACGATGGTGTGGTCTTGGGCCAATTCCCAGCCGATCGCAGCGAAAATCCAGATCAATTCGGCTTGCTAATGGCGGAAGGCAATCCGCTTAAAACCTGTGTCAACGAAGCGCTGGAAGCCATGAAAGAAGATGGCAAACTCGCTAGCATTGAAGCGGAATGGCTACAGCAAACCACTAGCGTTCCGCTGATCAAGTAATAATTCATGCTAACGATACGCCAAGCACACGCTAAACAAGTAAAGCAACGCAGTGTAATCATTGCGGTCATCAGCACGTTGATCGTAGTTGCACTGTGTTACTTTTTGATCCCACTAGCACCCGGCTGGGCAGCGGTCAAAAAGAGCTTTTTCAACACTGACATATTCATTAAAACCTTCCCAACTTTACTGGAAGCATTTTTACTCGATGTCATGATATTTTTGTGGTGTGCGCCTTTGATCGCGATCCTTGGCTTACTCATTGCTCTGTGTCGCGATGCACGCTCACCTGCGCTGTACCCACTGCGTTTATTTGGTGCGATTTATACCGATGTGCTACGCGGTATTCCTGTGGTGTTGATTGTGTATTTAATTGGATTTGGTGTACCAGGCTTGGGGCTGTCACGCCCTTGGAATAGCCCCTATATTTGGGGCTCTCTGGCGCTCATCTTGACATACTCAGCGTATGTTGCAGAGATTTTCCGCTCAGGCATCGAGTCAGTACACAGCTCACAGCGTGCCGCCGCTGAGTCTTTGGGTTTATCGCCCAGCGATACCATGCGTTTTGTGATTTTGCCGCAGGCGATACGCCGCGTAGTGCCTGCCAATATGAATATGTTTATCGCGCTGCAAAAAGACGTGGCGCTGTTGTCATTCATCGGCCCCGTGGAGATATTGCGTCAAGCAGGCGTCTTTAAATCACTCTATGCAAACTTCACACCTTACGTTGGCGCAGCGCTTATTTTCCTGATTATTACCATTCCGGCAACGCGCTTTGCGGATCATTTGATGTCTAAACAGCAGCGGGAGCGGAGCTAATGAGTAAACTAGAGCTAGTCGATGTTCACAAAAGCTTTGGTGAACGCAAGGTGTGTTCTGGCATTAATCTGACCATTAACGACGGCGAAATGGTGTGTTTAATTGGTGCCTCAGGCTCTGGAAAATCAACACTATTGCGCTGTATGAACCTATTGGAAGAGATCGATGAAGGACAGATCCTGCTTGATGGCAATGATATTTCCCTACCCGGTTTAGACCCACAACCTATTCGCCAGCAAATTGGCATTGTGTTTCAAAGCTTTAATTTATTTCCACACATGACGGCGGTTGACAATGTCATGCTCGCACCTCGGCGCATCCACAAGCTTAGTAAGGACGAGTTGCGCCCAGAGATTGAACGCTTATTTGAGCGCTTTGGGTTGTCAGATCGCATGACGAACTACCCTGATCAATTATCGGGTGGGCAACAGCAACGCGTGGCAGTGATCCGTGCATTGGCTATGAAACCCAAAATCATGCTGTTTGATGAAATCACTTCAGCACTAGACCCTGAATTAGTCGCAGAAGTACTCGACGTACTGAGGCAGCTACACCGAGAAGGCATGACGATGGTGCTGGCTACTCATGAAATGGGCTTTGCTAAAGAATTAGCGGACAAGGTTTGTTTTTTAGATGCGGGAGAGATCTTAGAAGAAGGCCCTCCGGAAACTATTTTTTCCAACCCTCAACAAGCGCGCACACAGGCATTTTTGAAGAGCGTGTTGTAACCAATACGTACTACAGCTGCTTTCTATACGCTGTGGGCGTCTTTTTATAGCGCTTTTTAAACGTGCGGGTAAACGCAAGGTCTGACTCATAACCCACTCGGTTAGCAATCTCGTATAAAGGCAGATCAGTTTCTGCCAATAGCTGACACGCCTGCTGCATACGCAGCTGCGTCAGGTATTCAAACATTGTTTCCCCAACCAGCATTTTAAAGCGCTTTGCAAATGCTGCACGCGACAAGCCAATGTCTGCTGCTAATAATTCTAGCGACCATGCTTTCTCGATGTTCTGATGCAATCGCTGCAATGCCTGACTAATGTACTTATCGGCTAATGCTTTGATCAGAGGCACATCCCCCTCTTGTCCAAAGTTCATCCTGATTAGCTCCACAAGCAGCACCTCGGTCATACGCTGCACCACTATCTCGGTACCAGGACGCATCGACAGGTATTCAAAGCTTAATTGATCAAGAATGGCTTGCAACCAACCTAATAACTGTAACTGTTCGGCCCGAATGATAATGATATCTGGAAACAACGCGGCAAAAGGTGTGCCCAAGGTCTGATCAAATGTGCAATAGCCACATAACAACAGTGTGCTAGCACTATCGCTAGCAGCTTCCTGAATGACTGGCTCACTGCTCAGTACATGCGCACGTCCCGGTGCTAGAAACACCAAATCTCCCGGCCCCAAATGCTCTACATGGTTATCACTGACTAATCGACAGCCACCACGACGCACTTGGTGAAAGCTAGCCCCAGTCTCACCGGTGTAGTGTTTTTCCCACGGTGGCATGAGCTCATCACAAAAGTAAACGGTTCCCGTTGCTCGCAAATTACGCAGCACATCACTCAACACATCAGATGACATATATTCTCTTAAGTAAATAAATAATTAGACGATCAGTACATTATTTGTAGATTATCAGATACTAATAAGCATTAGAAACAGATATATCATTCATTACATCGAGTCACCCAACACATTTATTGATATGAGGTTATTGATTATGAAAATTGAAATATACACCAAACGCTACTGCCCCTTTTGCCACCGTGCCAAGGCGTTACTGGATGCTAAAGGCCTCGACTATGAAGAAATCGAGGTGTCAATGAATCCAGCGCTTGAACAAGAAGCGCAAAAGCGCAGTGGCAGAAAGACAGTGCCTCAGGTTTTCATCAACAACCACCTTATTGGTGGCAGTGACGACCTTGCAGACGCCGCCGCAGATGGCTCACTAGACAAATTGCTTGCTCAAAAATCAACCGTCGCACCATAGAACACTCAACAACCATTAACTTAAAGATAAAGAGACTTAACATCACGGACACCACACACACCACTGACTCTGCACAGACCACTAAACACCAAGCACTTGGCTTAAGCATCACCCGGTTTGGCGATCGTGCGCTATTAGCCTCCATCGTTACCGTGCTTGTTTGGATTGGCGCGATGAAATTTACTGCCTATGAAGCAGGCGCAATCGAAGGGCTTGTTGCCTCTAGCCCGCTAACTGCATGGCTTTACAGCGTCTTTAGCCTGCAAGGTGCCTCTAATTTGATTGGCGCAACTGAGATTGTTATTGCAATCGCGTTATTGGCAGGGATTCGACATAAGAAAGCTGCCATCGTTGGTGCGTTAGGTGCGATAGCAACATTCGCCGTCACGCTAAGCTTTATTTTTACAGCGCCAGGATGGGAAGCAAGCCTTGGTGGATTTCCGGCATTCTCTGTTGTGCCTGGTCAATTCTTACTTAAAGACTTTGTGCTACTTGCAGCGGCAGTTTTACTATTAGGCAAAGCACTTGCCAGAGAGGACTAATATCAGCTATTGGGTGAACACTTTTAACAGTGTTCGCCCCTTGGCTATTTAACGGTTTAGCCACCACAGTTGCTAGGGTATGGTGACATTAGATGGCCTAGCCCTTATTTATACGCCGAAACGTGCCGGGGCCAACATCAAATAGTTTTTTAAACATGCGAGAAAATGCCGCTAATGAGCTATACCCCGTTAGCTCTGCTATCTCATCTATCGAATACGGACTTTCTAGCAATAGCTTTTGAGCCTGTTGACCTCGCCACTCCGTAATGTATTGCATTACGGGTATTCCCACCATATCGCGAAAACGCTGTGCGAACATCGTGCGTGAGAGACCCGCTATTTGCGCAAGGTCAGCCAGCGTCCAACGCTTTGCGGGGTTTTCATGAAACGCCTGAAGGCTTTTCCCTAGCTTGACATCTGAAACGGCTAGTAAAAACCCTGTCTC
The DNA here is from genome assembly GCA_049614505.1 of Leucothrix sp. Lineage (GTDB taxonomy): Bacteria > Pseudomonadota > Gammaproteobacteria > Thiotrichales > Thiotrichaceae > Leucothrix. The sequence goes on along the minus strand of JBMZDT010000055.1, from coordinate 3,322 downwards.
TTTTTCAGCACGTTCACTCCATGCACGAATCGCATGGATAAAGATAATCTCAGACATGCGTTTTATCACCGCCTTATTGCCAATTCGCTGGTGCTGGGTTTCGTAGCTCAACGAGCGAATGGATTCTCCTAACCAAGGAAATCGCATGGATTCTTTATTATTAATCAGAATCAAATCAGGTAATTCATTGATCAGGGCATGCGTGAAACGAGGGTCAAATTCAAAATGACCACAGATCAACTCCGTTTTATTTAATTCATTCCCGCCACCGTAAGCGAATATATCACCCCCTTGATAATTGCTGACTTCCGTCGCCCGATCCAGCTCTAAGGCCGGTGTTTCTGGATCATCCCGTAAGATGTGAGAAGCGCCATGTGGAATGACAATGATATCGCCAGGTGACAATTTAGACTCAACTTGGTCCGTGGCAACTTTTACCCAGCAATGGCCTGAGGTCACGATGTGAAACCGCACAACATTCTGATGACTCGGCACCTCTAATCCCCAAGGTGATGAAAAGTTCGTCGTATAGTAGAAACAACCATTGAACTTCATAATATCGAGAATATCACTGATGGTATCCATTGGAACGCACCCCATAATTGGCAAGAATAATAGTGATACCACAGAATAAAACCCAATAAAACAGAAAATCGAACGATTGAACAATTTATTTGAACTTTAGATCATAGATAGAACCATTATTATCAACAATAATAGACTCACAAACAAACCATCACGACTAATCAGTGATTCTTAAAATGCTACACAGGAGTTCTATCATGCGTTTCATCAATTCTACACTTCATGGCTTACTAGACTATGCCGCCGCTGTCACACTCATCATTGCACCTTTCGTTTTAGGCTTAGCTGAGCAGTCCGCCTTTGCCCATTGGTTTTCAGTGGCCGCAGGTACTGGCCTCACCGTCTACAGCTTAATGACGCAGTATGCCTATAGTCTGGCAAAAATCATCCCTTTCAAAACGCATCTAATGCTTGATTTGGCTGCGGCCGTCGTATTCTTGCTAGCCCCCTTCCTATTTGGCTTTGAAGGTATTGTCGCAGGCTATTATTGGGTGATGGGAGCTGGTGTGGTGATGGTTGTGCTGTTTTCCAATGCTTTGGAACACAACGCAAGACTGGCTTCAAATCCGTCTCACTAACGATCAATCGTTGCTATAGAATCGGGCCTTAGCAATGTTGTGCGGCCCGATTGCATTCAACCTGAGAGAGTATGCCGGAGGTATCCGGCTATGTATCAGGACTTGTAACGACATCCGTGTTTTTAGGGTCGCCTTTTTTGTCATCTAAATCAGCCGCTTTGGGCATGTGATTGTAGTCGTATAGCGAAGGCAGAAAGCTAACGTTTACATACGCAACTTCATGAGCAGTATAGCCGCGACTGTTACCCGCATTGTTTATGATGGCTGCCCCAGGTTCGTAAAAAATAGTATTGCTACCACCTCCACCACAACACTTTAACGTTGCCTGTGACTCAAGGAAAAAGACATTACCCCCTGAGCCAAGGCCTGCTACCGTACCACCCGCCTCGACATACACGACATTCCCTCCGCCAAGCCCATTCAGGAACCCGGTTGATTCTACAAAAACACTACGCCCACCTGAGCCCATATAAATCTCTGTGCTTATCTTTGTCATTGAGCTCTCAACCATTGTCACCGTGGTACTTTGCGGACTGGTTATAATAAAACTCACTGTCCTACCCCACGGGTTTTCAGGCGCAGTAGCCCGAATTGTTGAATCGGATTCGATGGTAAAATTAGGGCTGAGAAGGCTTCCACTTTTATTGAATATGACGTTATTGGTTTCGGTAAAGCCGCTTCCTGTAATAATTACCTCAGTGCCGGCTGGGCCACCTGTTGGGGAAAACGCTGTAATTTCAGCAGCATGGCTAGCGTGACTCCAAGTGACCGCGAGTAGCATGCAGCTCAGTACCGCTGACACTACGCTACTTTTCTTGCTAAATACATGACTGAGCATTGGGCACCTCTGGAACTAAACTGGTTGAACCGTGAGCGTATCACAGCATCTAGCAAAACATCAGCAAACAAGAATGAGCACTGCGCTCCATATCGTGGCTCCTAAAGCCTAAAGTCAGTTTCGTTATTAGCTGTGGTGCTGAGTGAATTTTTAGCCGATGTCAGCAAACCAACCAAGTTTGACACCAAAAACTCCCTGAACTTATTCTTGCCCAATGTACGGTCATAAGCTTCTTGGCTTAAGAAGCGCCTCATCTCATTATCGAAATCCAAACCATGTACGATACTTTCAATCGAGTTGATTCTGGCATCAAGCAAGGCCACAAACCCATCGATTTTATAGTCTTTAAGTTTCTGCTTGATTAACGCTTTATTGATAGTAGCCCCTTCCTGCTGTAACCACATGAGATCCCATATATCTCGATGTCTCACATATCGCTGGGTAGCTTAAGACTCGTTCCTCCCTGAAACACTATTTCATCTAACAGGCCTGCCTGGTCTAGTGCAAACAAGATATCGTAGTGTAGTAACTCTTTTTCGATGACTGGCCGATTGCCGGAGTCACCGTTTGTTTCCAGCACTCGTTCAACTAGAGAATTGAAATTTACTTGCTCAGTCTTCATCCATTGCTTCCATTTCAACTAGGTGGCTGTTTCTCCCAACACGCTTCAGATCCCTTAGTGCTGTAGTTTTCGATGCCACTCTTAATGGCCTATTGGTCTGAACGACATGATCAAGGATATCCTCAACCGTACGCTTTGTATGAGTAAACTCAATGACGCCATAGCGAGTCTTGTATTCCCCCTTAGCCCCAGTGGTCATTAGCGTTAATCTGTCGATTGGGATTTGGGAAATCACGCCATAAGCAGACAGCGCTGACTCTAAACTCACATAATTGTACTCCCCACGCCTTAAGGTCATCGCAATTAAATCCAGGGTATTAGCGGTGTTTTTATGTCGAGATAACGCATAAACATAAACACCCCTCGCCACTCGCTCCATGATGCCTGCCTTCACTAGTCGAGCAAGGCTATCTGTAAGAGAACGGGGAGAATCTTCATGAAAAACCTTCGCCAAATCACGATGCATGAAGACATAGCGGCCTTTCTTATCTAGTTCATTCAGTCTTTGGATTGCTACCGCTTGCTTCATACATAAATAGCTAGTTATTACAGTTAAAACCAGTATAACTCACCACTTATTCTCACTCAATTAACTCAGTGCTATCATTGAGCTAACACCCCCGTTCATTAACCACCAAACATTAAGGCCCTATGACAAAGCCACTTTCATTCTTCATCTTGATTCTCAGTGTCTTACTC
>JBMZDT010000054.1:0-8849 GCA_049614505.1 Leucothrix sp. | reverse complement strand
CAAGTCGCTGTTTATGCTTAGATTTGTGGGTTTTTTTGGAGCTTGCAGGTCATAGAGTGCTTCCATACATCACTTCCTAGTGAATATTTATGCGTATTAGTATGCGCATGGATGGCAAGGCTTGCAAGTGTCACTTATTTAACTGGGTCTATGTGTCAGCTTGGTTTAATGTGTAGTTTCGAAAATTTCTATTTTACCAAAGCTTTACCGCTTCTTTATGACTGTCTAGTCAACTGACTCTATTCTGAAATCACGCGCTAAAACAACGCGTTACCCTAATTTCCAGAAGCGAGCGTACCATTGTGAAAATATCAATAAATTGAAGTACTCTGCGGTAACACTCTTGGTGGTCTTAATGCTAGTTGGTTGTGGCGGTGGAGATAATAATTCACTTAAATCCACAGATCCGACTCCAGCTGCCAAAGATATGGATGCTCCAATCAGCACACTCGATACACTAATACGATTACAAGATCCTGCTTTATCAGGCGCTTATCGCGCCCAGCCTTTGCATTTTGGCAGTCTCTTTATGGACTCTGAGGGAAATGATTTACTGACTCACGATTTTAGTGAAGACCGACTGATTGATGCTGAAAGTGATGATTCTAGCCTTGATAGTACCAAACACATTGCTCCAAAAAACCATGATAAAACCTTTAGTTTAACCGGTGACGTATTTACTTGGCTGGGTAGCAGGCGGCGGTGATACCTTACCAACACTCGATAGGCACGGGGTAGCGTCTTGTCTGAAACGGGCTGCTTTGCTAAGGTCGGTAAGGTAACGCTTGATTGCCTATCACATCTTAAGGCTATTGTTACGCCACCGTTTTAAAGAATTGGAAGAGCAGGGATTTAAATGCAAAAAAAGCAAATTATCGGCGGCCCTATGATGCTCAATGGGCGTGAACTTTCTCTCTCCAAAGCCATTCGTGCAGGGGATTTCATTTTTATCACAGGGCAGGTTCCGCTGCGCGATGGTATGCCAATGACTAGTGGTACGGTTGAAGAGCAAACGCGGGCGTGTTTAGAGGGGTTGAAAGCGATTCTTGCTGAAGCGGACTGTGAGTTAGCGGATATTGTTAAGTCGATGGTGTGGCTAAAAAATAAAGAGGATTTTCCAGCATTTAATGCAGTGTACTCAGAGTACTTCCCAATAGAGCCGCCAACACGCTCGGCTCTAGTCAGTGATTTTCTAATTGATATTCTGGTTGAAATCGAGTGTGTTGCGTATAAGCCTGTTTAGAGTGAGCAGATAGTGAGTGAAAACTCGACATCTTGAGGGATCTGCTTACTACGTTCTTCTAGATGATCCGCATCAACAAAACGTAATGAGAAACGCTGCTTTCCTGCGCTTACTTCAGGGAAAAAACGGGCTTCATCTGGCAGTTCAATTCGCAGCATTTGGTGTTCCTTGTCGCCATTGAGTGATGCTTGATAAAAGCCATCTCTAGCCACTTGGCTGACGTTGGAACCACTTTGCCTGACGAGCTCTAGCACGATACTAATGGCATTGTATGCAATGCGAAATGGCTCTACCCACCCCTCTAAGTCAGCTACCCTGACATCTTGTGACCGAGATAGCCAAAAATTGAAGACGGGCACATCAAAGCTATTGATCCCCCCAGCGATAATCGATCGCTGCTTCAACATGTTTAAAAAGCTGTGGGCTTTTAAATGCTGCCCCAACTGGCCTCTAAATTCATGCAGTTCTTTCGCGCGGCCATCCAGTTTGGCTAACGTTGCTTCGAGCTTTTCACGGTCGGCGTCTTCTAGTTCAGCCATCCGATTTAACGCTTGAGTCTGCCAGTCCAATACGTTGAGCGTTGCACTTTTTACATCAAGACGCGATGACAGATTATTGAGCTCCAAGAGGATCATCAATGCCGAATGACAGTTCTCAGGAGCAGGGGACTGCATGTAAAAATTAAAACGGTGTATGAGAAACTCCAGTCGTGAAAATAACCGGATTTTTTCATTGAGTGGATGTTCGTAAACCGCCATGGTTAACCAAGTCCTTTGGGATTATGCTGGGGATTGTATCAGAGAAATCAGCGTTTTATGCAGTTTCTCTATCTGTGTTTTTAACGATGCCAAGTCGCCAGTATTATCAATAATGTCAGTAGCTGCGGCTAAGCGAGTTTGCCTATTCGCTTGACTTTGCATAATGCGTTGGATCTGGGCTTCATTTAACGTGTCACGGGCTTTAACACGTGCAATTTGTTGGGCTTCAGTGCAGTCGACAACGACAACCCTATCAAAATAATGGGGGTAATTATTTTCAACTAATAGCGGGATATCAGCCAGTACGTAGGGGGTATCGCTTGCTTCATCAATACGTTGTAACAGGCGTTGTCTGATGCTGGGATGTAGAATGCCTTCAAGCTGCTGTTTGGCATGGTTATCAGAAAAGATTTTTTGTTTGAGAGCCGCGCGGTCTAAGGTGCCATCTTTAAGTAAGATAGCCTCACCGAACACTTCAGTAATCTGTATTAGTGCCGCTTCACCTGGCTCAACCACTTCTCTAGCAATTTGGTCAGCATCGACTAAGGTGATGCCTTTGGATTGTAATGCCTTGGCGACGGTGCTTTTACCACTACCAATGCCACCTGTCAGACCTACTTTCAACATCTACGTTTTATCCACTATCACTGTTTGGGTGTGAATGTAAACTAACACAAAACATCACAGAGTTGGGTAGTGAATGAGCAATTAAAATAAATGCTGTTTGCCGTATTTTTTGACTAGCAAGTAGTAAAAGGTGACGCGAAGCTTAAAATGCGATTTTGACATGAGTTTGCAAACCTGCTGAATGGTTTTGCTGAGTTCATTGTCAGTGCCTGCCACACCCAGCTGGCCTTTTAAAAAGCCTTCACGTACCATTTCCAGCTCATAGGCATCTGAGCAGGCAACATAGCGTGTGTCACGGTTGTATACCACAGGCCCAAGGCTACGAAAAATGCTGGTAACAAGCTGTTCATCGGTGTTGGTATCGTATTTTTTTACATCTTCAATTGCCTGAATTACATCAGCCATAAGCAGCAGCCTCCGCGGTTTCTGGGTTATCGGCTAAGAAAGGAAAGCCAGTGTGGAGTAGTTTGAATTTGATTACTCTGTAGACAGAGATGAACGGCGCAAGTGATTTTACTAGTGGTGATGGCGGAAAAGTAAAAGTGGGCTCAACCCATAGTGTCTATGAATTAATCGATGCGCAGCTAACTTAGCAAAAGGGTCAAAATAATCTTGATCGTAATAATTGTGGCTTTTATCCTGCTTTAAACGTGAATAACCGAGCATTGTGGTTAAGCTGTTGTCAGCAAAATCAATGCGATATGATTCATGAGAGAAGTGGTTTATTAGAACCCAAACACTAATCCGTATGTGCGAATGACGAGGTTCCAGCTATGCCAAAAAAAGCATTTACGATGACATCTACAAAGTATTGTGGTGCGTGTGGCAGCTTTGATTTGGTCAAGACAAATCCAGGCGTATTGAGCCGTTTTCTCTTAGGCCTGCAGCCACAAATGCGGTGTTATGGCTGTGATAATCGATTTGATGAGGTAGTTTTTTCAAGCAATGCCCTTCGCACTATTCCTGTTTCTGTAGACGATTTTTTCTTCCAAACGCGTCTGAGAAATCAGCAGGTACAGGGAAAACCTATTCGGCCAGTGACACAATGTGTAGGCCTAGGGTTGATTGTGGGTACTGTGGCCTATTTAGTCTTCTATACGCTGCCAGATGAGTCATCAAGTCAGTCATCGGCAGGTTGGGTTAGTTTGCCAGCAGACATGGTGGCAGCTTATGAATCTGATGTTGTGAAGTCGCTACAGCAAGAACTCAAGGCGCTGATAAAAACCGAGTAAATGATTGAAGCCAAAAAAATCCCCGTAACATAAGACGGGGCAATAAGATTCTCGTTATTATAGGAGGAAAATACAATATACCCCAACTGACGTCTTATTAATATATCTAAGTCAATGTTTTTATTTTAACCATAATTTCCAGTTTTTATTAAAATAGCTTCTGTAAATCATTTGGTAAGAGCATTTGGCAGTTATTAAAGTCCATAAAGCCTTCAAGTGTTTTCATGAAGCTGTTCAAAAAACCATCTTTGTCTTTGAGCCAAGGTTCTATAGAAATATTGTGAATGTGTAGTACGCCAGTCTTTCGATCGGCTTTGCAATCCATTCTGCCAACAAAACGTCCTAACCATAAAAGCGGTAAAACAAAATAACCATATTGGCGTTTTTGCTGTGGAACGTAGCACTCAATTTGATAGTCAAAATCAAACAGGTCCGTCATTCTTTTGCGCTGAATGAGTAAATTATCAAAGGGTGATAGTATTTTCAGTTTACGCTTGGCTAATGGTCTATCTAGTAGGCTAAGCGCCTCAGGCAGTGCCACATAATGTGTGTTGGTACGGCCTGATTTAACTTCAATCTGTATCAACGCTTCATGATCAAGCATTTCCTCCAGTACCGTTAATACCGTCGGTTTAATTTGCTTGAGCAGGTAAACAAACTCATTGAGTTGCCCAACACCGTTAGCGAGTAAAAAACGCTGAATTAAAAAGCGAGCGTACTCTACTGGGGTGGGTGGCTTATCATCGATATTGGAGGGTAATACGCGTTCGGTTAAGTCATAAACTTTATGGAAATTCTGCCGCTTGGGTACCATAAGGTCGCCCTGCATAAACAGATATTCCAAAGCTTGCTTGGCAGGTTTACTCCCCCAATCTGCGATCTTTTTACCTTGGTAGTCAAAGTCTTTGGCCATTAACGGCCCTTCGGCGGTAATGCGGTCTAGTACGTAGCGCATCATGGTGTCATTGCGTGGATACCAGTGGTTTTGCTCGCCACTCGCCATTGCTTGTTTTCTAAATAATGAAAACCGATAGTCGCGCATGGGTAAATAAGCGGCTGCGTGTGACCAGTACTCAAAAATCTGCCGTTGCGTGAGTAATTCATCGAGATGTGACAATTGATAGCGAGGGTTTCGATTCCACAGCGTGTGATGGTGTGCTCGTTGAATCACAGAAATGGTATCAATTTGGATATAGGATAGGTGTTCAATAGCAGCCAAGGTCGCTGAGAGTGCAGAGCCTTTGGCTGAAGAGTGCGGTAGTCGCTGACTGTGCAAAACTAACTTTCTAACATGCGCTTTTGACAGAGAGATTGGCATGTTGGCAGCTCCGCTGAATAATTAATTAGGGTGTTAAAGACTCATAGCATAACTAGCAAAAGTGGGTATTACTTAACTCATCTAACAGGCTACTCAGTGTACACAGAGGCTGCTGAAAGTGCAGTCTCTGTGTACGAGTGAGCAATGTTTCTCAGCTGCTTAGTAAGGTGCCATAATGCCACGGATTAAGAAGTAGAATAATGCAGCAAGTAAGCCCGATGCAGGGACGGTGATTACCCATGCTGCAGCAATCTTGTAGAGCATAGAGCGCTGTACTAATTCCTGACGGTAAGCGGCTTTCATTTGCTTACGTTCTGCTTTGGTAATGGGGGTTTCACCAGGTTTCTGAGACTTAAGCTCTTTAATAAAAGCCTCTTTTTCATCTAGGTTAGCGTTGTCAAACTTCTCAAGGGAAGCGGTAACCAAGCTAGGGTCTTCGTCATCTTTATGATGCTTTTTGATCTCGTCGATCATGCTGGCCATATTGGCTTCAAAGTACTCACGGAGAAAGCCGACACCAAAAACCCCACCAACGGCGATATGCGTTGAGCTAACGGGTAAACCTAGCTGGGTCGCAATAATGACCGTAATGGAAGCCGCCATCGCAATGCAATACGCGCGGGTTTTATCCAAATCGGTAATTTCAGAGCCCACTGTTTTGATTAGTTTTGGCCCATACAGTGCCAGACCTATCGCAATACCGATGGCACCAATCATCATGACCCATAAAGGAATTCCTGCCTTGCTGGCAACAGCACCGGACATAATGGCTTCATTAATTGCTGCGAGTGGTCCAATAGCATTAGCGACATCATTTGCACCATGAGCAAAGCTTAATAAGGCCGCTGAAAAAATCAACGGGATAACGAACATCTCGTTAACGCCTTCACGGTTATTGGGGAGTTTTTCGGAAGCTTTCTTAATCAGTGGTTTCGCGATAAATGCGACTAATGCTGCGATGGCTAGGCCAATCAAACAGGCCATCCAAAACTCAACTTTAACTAACTTCTTAATACCTTTAAGGATCAAGTAAACGCTAAATGCCCACGCCATTATCGCAACGAGAAATGGGATAATTTTTTGTGCGGCCGCTAATTTATCTGTCCGATGGATGATGTTGCGTTTGATGATGTAGAGGAACGTTGCGGCAATAACACCTCCCATCACAGGTGAAATAATCCAGCTGGCGGCGATTTGAGCCATCTTGCTCCAGTTGGCGATATCTAAACCACCCACTGCAATACCTGCACCGAGTACGCCACCAACAATGGAGTGGGTAGTCGACACGGGTGCGCCAACGTATGTGGCAGCATTCAGCCAAACCGCAGCGGCCATTAGTGCGGCTAACATTAACCAGACAAACACATCGGGATTGGAGATCAGGGCAGGGTCAATAATGCCTTTTTTGATGGTGCTAACAACGCTACCACCTGCAATCAATGCGCCAGCTGCTTCAAAAATAGCGGCAATGATGATCGCGCCACCCAGTGTCAGCGCCTTGGAGCCGACAGCAGGGCCGACATTATTAGCGACATCGTTAGCACCAATGTTCATGGCCATATAGCCACCAATAGCAGCACTAACAATCAATATTGTACTGTTAGGAATACCTAACACTTGAGATTTTACATAGAGAATAATACCAATAACAAAAGCAATTCCGATACCTAAACGCAGCATATCCGCACTCTTCAAACGTTGCATGTTCATAACATTCAGACCTATTACTTAGTAAGACTCAGTTCAACTAATAAAGGGCGGTAGATTACACTGTAAACTCTTACCAGTGCAAAGCCTTGCTTCATTAAAAGTGAGTTTAAGAAGAGCGTTTTGGCTGGTATTTATTGTAACTTCGTGGTTGGAAAAAAGGTTACAAACATTGGCGATTTGGTATCTGATGATGTTTAAAAAAATATCAATTAATTGTGTTTTTGGCCTTCCAAATCTATTTTTTTGTGCTAGTCTAATTATAGCTACCTGCTAACGGCCTATCTATTAAGGAACTTCGGTTCCACGACAATCACAATAATATAGATATAGGTAGAAACTTATGAGAACGCTCACGGCATTTCATCGTGTTGTTAAAACACCCATAGCAAAAAGCCTTGGGGTGGTAATGCTGCTTTCAGCATTAACAGCCTGTAGTAGTGGAGATAACTCCTCAACTACATCTACACCCACTTCCTCTAACAATGCACCTGTTGCCAATATCAATGCAATAGATGCCATCCAAGATACTAATGCAGCAATTACCTTGGTCGCAACCGACGCTGATGGCGATACACTAACCTACAGTCTCGATAGTCAGACGCAAAATGGGGCGCTGGTGCTAGCGGGTAATACCGTCACCTACACACCCAATACCGATTTCTCAGGCAGCGACAGCTTTACTTTTAAAGCCAGTGATGGAACTGCTGACTCTAATGCTGCTACGGTGACGATTACTGTTGCCCCCGTTTCATCAGTGTCTGGGGTCATATCAAAAACTGACGGTACGGTGATCGATGGCGTTACTGTGCAGATTGTTGATACCGCGGGCATGACACTGACACCTCAAACAAGCTCAACCGCTGGAGAATTTGAGGTCACCGCAAAAACAGGCTCGGATTTGATTTTGAGCTTTACCAAGCCAGGGTTTGCTAAACAGACGAAGACCATTAGCTCGCCGAGTGTTAAAAACCTCAATGCGCCAATGAATATTACAATGCTTGAAGCGGGGGCGACGCAAAGTGTTGATAATTCGGTTGCGGCACAAGTCAGCGGTACTAATGGCGCTAGTGTTTCATTCCCTGCTAATAGCTTTGTCGATGCTTCTGGCAATCCTGTCTCGGGTAACATCGATGTCGTAATTACGCCGGTTGATGTGTCTGATCGCAGTGTTTTGGCAGCATTTCCTGGTGAGTTTGCAGGTATCTCCGAAACCACTAATGATCGCGTGAATATTGTTAGTGGGGGAACCACTTACTTTGACTTCAGTCAGAGTGGCGAGCCATTACAGCTAGCCAACGGCACAACAGCTGAAATTGAACTACCACTGTTTGTTACAGATAACCCCGTGACAGGAAACCCGGTAGAGCTCGGCGATACCATAGAGCTGTGGTATCTGAATGAAACCACGGGTGTTTGGGTGCAGGAAGGCACGGGAACGGTCGTTGTTAATACGGACTCGCCAACGGGCTATGCCTTAAATGCGAATGTTAGCCACTTTACGCCATGGAATATTGACTGGCCAATCCCTGATTTTTCTATGCTAGATGTCACGATTAATGGCACAGTTAATGGTGGCGTAGCAATACTGAAAACAAGAACCACTGGCACTAATTGGGGATGGTTGCCATCAATGACTTCAATGATTGTGGGGACGACACAGACTTATTCCATTTTCCCTTGGAGTGGGGAAACCTGCGTTTGGTTGGAATATACTGACGATACTGGCGCAGCAGCGACCAGCCCAGAGCAATGTATTACTGGAATTATTGGCAACACCACTTACGCGATGACCTTCAATATTGAAACAGCGGCATCGTTAGTGCTCCATAACAGTTACAGCAGAAATAGTTACCGCATTAACCAAACACCATATATCCGCTTTGGGCCACGTAGTCTTGAAAGCAGCGTAAGCTATGCAATCACTGCGGGTGCATTACCCTCAGGCATGTCATTAAGTACTT
>JBMZDT010000053.1:0-8851 GCA_049614505.1 Leucothrix sp. | reverse complement strand
CGTGGTGCTCGAATATCAATTGCAGGGTTTACGCTGAGTCGCTTATGCTTTATCTGATACCTAAAGTAGCCTCGCAGAGAAGAGAGTTTACGCTGTAGTGATCGTGAATTGAGACCCTGGCGGTGCAGTGAAGCAACCCACTGCCTCACCTGATGCTCATGAGTAGCATCAAGTGTAGCTGGCACATCTTGGCTAAGGAGCCACTGTGTAAACTGCAAGATATCGCGTTGATAATGTTGCACGGTTAATGGCGAGTAGCGACGCTCAAACTGTAGGTAATCAACGAACGCTTGAATATTAGGGCTTACAGAATGATCTGCTCCAGACATCGTTACTCTACATACTTGGAAATTGCTGTAGCAATTAATTCGCCGAGGTGACTAATAAAGACAATTCCCATACCTTTGTGGAAACGCTCAGCGTCAACACTGCCAAGGGCTAGTAAGCCAATTGAGTGGTTACATTGTAAAGGAATTAAGGCAACCGATTTTATTCTGGAGCCGTTTTCACGAAACAAAAAGTTTAGCTGCTCTTCAGGACAAGGGCCACAAACAGGCTTTAGATCACTGAATAAGGCGTCAAAGGCTCGCACCATTGTATGGTTGCTTTTAACGTAGTGAAGCCCAGGCATATCTCGCCCTTGTGGCTTATCCTGAAATAAACGAAATGACACAAAGTCAGCATTGAAGTCACCGCGTAATACATCTTGGCAAGTACTCAGCAGCATGTCCAAATTATCAGAACGTAATAGCTCTAAAGTTAAATGCTGCAAGCGTTTCATAATCTGCTCATTGTTTCGTGCAGCCATGATGAGATTATCTAACTGATCTTCAAGGTGTTTGTTTTTACCACGCAAAACCTTTGTTTGGCGTTCTAGCAGAGAAGTAGCGCCCGTAATGCCTTGTTGCACTTCAAGCTGTTCAAGGAGTTCTGGGTAACGAACTAGGAAATCAGGTCGGGCTTTGAGATAGTCACAGATAGCTAAATCATCGGGTGCTGTGGTCAGCATTGATTCTGCAATTTTAGTCATACAGTTATGGTTCCGTGGTAAACGGTGGTGGCAGGGCCTGTCATTTTTACAACGTTATTGTCCCCTGCCCAATGAATTTGGAGAGTGCCTGCGGGTAGTATAACAGTAACCGAATTATCTAATAAGTTCTGTAGATGACCGGCTACAATTGCCGCACAAGCACCGGTACCACAAGCCATGGTTTCGCCTGCACCGCGTTCAAAGACGCGCAGCCGAATGGTGTTACGATCAACAATTTGCATAAACCCAACATTGACCTGCTTGGGGAAAATAGGGTCTTGCTGAAAGGCAAGTCCAATGGCTTCTACAGTCGCAGTATTAATATCATCAACAGTAATCACAGCATGTGGGTTACCCATAGATACAGCACCAAAGCTAATGTCCTGCCCAGCCAAACGGTGTTGATACATTATTTGTTGCTTTGTGGCAGCAAAAGGAATGCTAGCAGGGTTAAGCTCAGGCGTTCCCATGTTGACGGTCACTTGTTCATCACCTTCTAAAGACAAGATGATGCGCCCAGCTGCTGTTAACACGGGTATCTCTTGCTTATTGGTTAGGCCTTTGTTTTTGACAAAACGGGCAAAACATCGGGCACCGTTACCACATTGTTCAACTTCCGCGCCATCGCTATTAAATATACGGTAATGAAAATCACAGTCAGCAACGGGAGATTTTTCAACAACAAGTAATTGATCAAAGCCAATGCCAAGATGACGGTCGGCCCATTGTTTTATAAGGTCATCATTTAAAGCAATTGCTTCAGAGGTGGCATCAATAACCATAAAGTCATTGCCTAGGCCGTGCATTTTGGTGAACTGTAGTTGCATAAGCGTGCTTGATGTTAGTGTTAGTTTATAAGCATATCAATTGTTAGGTATAGACACTACCTAACTCCGCAATAGACTAGCTTAGTGTATTTAATGCTGATATCGTAACCGTCAATATCAGCTATGTCTAATATACTGGAGACAAGAAATGAGTGAGTTTAATACAGAATTGGATGCGTCAGGATTGAATTGCCCACTGCCAATTCTGCGTTGCAAAAAAGCAATGAATGGTATGGACGCCGGTGAAGTCATTAAAGTGGTTGCAACAGACCCCGGTGCCGTAAAGGATTTTGAAGCCTATTGTAAACAAACTGGCCATGAACTAATGAGCAGTGGCGAAGAAGGCGGTAAGTTTGTCTTTTTAATTAAGAAGAACTAAGCGTCCACTAAACTTTTTCAAAGGCACCTTCGCGGTGCCTTTATTGTTTGTATAATGCACCAATGAAAAAAAATCCGCATTTACTGCAGCAGTTTTTGCTAAAACAGCAAGCGAAACATCGCTACCGCCGCCCTCGCCTCAGCGAATCTGCACAGCAGCCGTTAATGACTATAGAGGGTAAGCAGGTGCTGAGTTTTTGCAGCAATGACTACCTTGGGCTAGCCAATCATCCAAAGCTGATAGAGGCATTTCAACAGGCTGCAAAACATTACGGCGTTGGTAGTGGCGCAGCCCACCTCATTAATGGTCATAATATCGAACACCAGCTGTTAGAAGAAGCCATTGCAGAATTTACAGGGAGGCAGCGTGCCTTGTTATTTTCTACAGGCTATATGGCAAACCTAGGGGTTATTGCAGCAATGACTGAAACGGGAGAGACGATCTTCCAAGACCGTCTGAATCACGCATCATTAATCGATGCTGGACGTTTAAGTGATGCTAGTATGCGGCGGTATTTACACAACGATCTAGACAACTTAGCGCAACGCCTTGCCCGCACTGAAGCCAGTAGTATGGTAATCAGTGATGGTGTTTTTAGTATGGATGGAGATTGTGCTAATTTAGCAGGCCTAGCCAGCCTTGCACAAGACCATCAATGCTGGTTGATGATAGATGATGCGCATGGTTTTGGTGTGTTAGGTGAAACGGGTGCTGGTTTAGCCGAAGCTGCGGGGTTAAGCAGCCAACAAGTGCCTATACTGATGGCAACATTAGGTAAAGCGGCAGGGACGGCCGGGGCGTTTGTTGCAGGTGATCACGATTTCATTGAATACCTGATACAATCTGCGCGAACGTATGTGTTTACAACAGCGATGCCGCCAGCGTTAGCGGCAGCTGGAAGGATGAGTTTGAGGTTAATTCAGGAAGAACCGTGGCGCCGCGAACAACTACGACAAAATATTCGTCAGTTCAAGCAAGGTGTTACGTCGTTAGGTTTGCCTGTTATGCCGTCAGACACTGCCATACAGCCGATTATGTTGGGGAGTAGCCAGATGGCGTTAAATTGGAGTGAGCAGCTATGGGAGCAAGGCATACTGGTGACAGCAATTCGTCCACCCACCGTGCCTAATAACAAAGCGCGGCTCCGGGTGACTTTATCGGCGGCACATACCCCATCCCAGATAGATCAACTACTTGAAACCCTAGCACAACTCACAACGCAATCCGTGTCATAGGGCATTGGCTTGCGATATTGATAAGGACAGCATGAAATATAAAGATCTCAGAGACTTCATTGAGCAGCTAGAAGCAAAAGGTGAATTAAAACGCATTACAGCGGAAGTTGATCCTTATCTAGAAATGACCGAAATTTCAGATCGAGTGTTACGTGCAGGAGGCCCTGCTCTCTTATTCGAAAACCCTAAGGGTTATCAGACCCCTGTACTAACGAACCTATTTGGCACACCTCAGCGTGTAGCAATGGGAATGGGGGAAGATAGTGTTGAGGCCCTGCGCGGTGTTGGGCAGCTATTGGCGATGCTAAAAGAACCAGAGCCGCCTAAAGGGTTTCGGGATGCACTGAATCTAATTCCCAAATACCGCAAGGTGTTGGATATGGCACCTAAAAAAATTAAAAAGCCTGCTTGTCAGGATATAGTGATTGAGGGTGATGATATTGATCTCAATAAAATACCGATTCAACACTGTTGGCCGGGGGATGTTGCGCCTCTAATTACCTGGGGCTTGGTCATTACTAAAGGCCCGCATAAGAAGCGACAAAATCTGGGCATTTATCGTCAGCAAGTGATTGGCAAGAACCGTTTAATTATGCGTTGGCTATCACACCGAGGGGGAGCGTTGGACTTTCGTGAATGGCAGCAAGAGCATCCCGGAGAGCCTTTTCCTGTCAGTGTGGCGCTGGGAGCAGATCCAGCAACCATTTTAGGTGCTGTAACACCCGTTCCCGATACGTTGTCAGAATATGCGTTTGCAGGCCTACTGCGCGGTTCGCGTACAGAGCTCGCCGAGTGTATTGGTAATACGCTGCAAGTACCCGCTTCTGCAGAGTTTGTATTAGAAGGTTATCTCTACCCCGATGATATGGCGCCTGAAGGCCCATTTGGTGATCATACGGGATATTACAACGAGGTTGATCAATTCCCAGTGTTTACGGTTGAACGTATCACCCACAGAACGCAACCAATCTACCATAGCACCTACACGGGTCGCCCCCCTGATGAGCCCGCCATACTGGGCGTTGCATTGAATGAGGTATTTGTACCCATTTTGCAGAAGCAGTTTCCAGAGATTGTAGACTTTTATCTGCCGCCTGAAGGGTGTTCTTATCGTATGGCCGTGGTCAGTATGAAAAAGCAATATCCTGGTCATGCTAAGCGCGTGATGATGGGGGTTTGGTCTTTCTTAAGGCAGTTTATGTATACCAAGTTTGTGATTGTGGTAGATGACGATATTAATACCCGTGATTGGCAGGATGTGATCTGGGCAATGACTACCCGCATGGACCCTGCCCGTGATACACTCATGGTCGAAAATACTCCGATTGATTATTTAGATTTTGCATCGCCAGTTTCGGGTTTAGGCTCCAAAATGGGTATGGATGCGACGAATAAGTTTGAGGGGGAAACAACGCGCGAATGGGGGGAACCTATCGCGATGACAGCGGAGGTTAAGGCCCATGTTGATAGTATATGGTCAAAACTCGGCATCGATGAATAATAAATGATCTGTACAGTCGATAATAATAAAAATAACTTCCGAAATAAGGTGTAACGTAATGAAAATTAGGGCTACTTTCCAAACACTGTGCCTCGCGCTCGTATTATTGATTGTGACAAATCAAACGGTAGTGGCCCAGCCTATCTACCCTACGTTGCCACCAGATATCCAGCAACTACTGCGCTCAAAAGGTATGTCACCTTGGAGTATGAGTGCGTATGTACAAGCGATTGGATCGCCACGGCCACTTATTTCACACAATGCGCAGGTAGCCCGTAACCCAGCTTCCGTCATGAAGTTACTGACTGCTTATGTAGCGATTGGTGTGCTAGGGCCTAATTATCGCTGGCCAATTGAAATCTCTACCAATGGGCAGATTCAAGGCGGTGTGCTGTCTGGGAATGTGTATATCAAAGGTTATGGTGCACCGGATTTTGATACTGAAGGTTTGCGTGAAATGCTGCGCCAATTGCGCCGTAAAGGCATTCACACAATCCGTGGACGTTTAATTTTTGATGATACTTATTTTAATGGCCCAAAAATTGATCCTGGGGCATTTGATGGCAAACCCTACAGCTCCTACAATGCCCAGCCTGATGCGCTGATGTTCAACGAACGTCGTTCTAGCTTTTCTGCCTCTCGTCGAGGCAACAAGATCACGGTGTCAACCAGTACACCCGCTCATAATATGCGTTTAGTGAACCGGATTAAACGTGCTAAAAGAAGCTGCCGGGTGAATACTCGTGTCAAACGAGGTAGAGGGGACAAAGTAACGATTACGTTTACTGGTTATCTAGCAAGACGTTGCCGTACCCGAGGCTTCACAATGGCTGTCACTGATCCTGCTAATACCATGTATTCTGCAATTCAGCGTATTTGGAAGCGGGAACTTAAAGGCAATATTAATACTCAGTTTATGGTGGGTGCTACGCCTGATAATGCGCGTTTAGTGCATGTGCATTATTCAAAATCGCTAGCCGAGTTACTGCCAACCGTGGTAAAAGATAGTAATAATGTGATGGCTAGGCAGTTGATGCGCTCTATTGGCGCAAAGCGCTATGGCTATCCTGGTACGCCAAAAAAAGGTGCCGAAGCAATTGATGATTACCTGCGCAGCCAAGGCTTGAACTTTCCTGAGCTAAGGATTGAAAATGGTTCTGGTTTGAGCCGTTACGCGCGCATTAGCACTGAGAACATTTCTCATTTGCTGACCAAGGCATTCCACAGTCCACAGCGCGAGGTGTTTATGCGTTCAATGGCAATTGCAGGGGTGGATGGCACTATGAAAGGCCGTCTACGGTCGTCTGCTGTACGTGGACGAGGGTTCTTTAAAACAGGCACCTTAAAAGATGTCCGTGGGATTGCAGGCTATGTGAATGCGGTGGATGGCCGAACCTATGTTGTTTCTATCTTACACAATGATCCGCGCGCTCGAAGTCGCGGCCGCAAAATCCATGATAACTTTATTGAGTGGGTGTTTTGGGGAAAGAATGGACAACAAGTTGCAGTCAATTAAAATATATCAGTCATACTGAAAAACAATAATGGCAAGAGAATCAATAACGTGACAGAAGAAACGGTATCCAGAAGCCAGCCGACGGCAGTAGCCGTTGCTAGACAATACCCAGTGGAACAGGCTTTTTTCCAGCCCCTACTCCTAGGCGCAATTCTAGTCTTGGTACCTGCACTGCTTGTGCATCTATTGCTTGATGCACAAAGCATGCACCGGTTGATGAAGATCCTGTTTGGAAATTGGATTTCTCCTTTGATTCTCTGGTTCTTTGTCACAAGCCTGATGCACCTTTGGATGAAGCGAGGTCGTTTGGTTAAAGAGCAGCGACAAACGGAGCTCGTGGCAAAGCGTGTATTACCTAGTGTGCTTAGTGAAAGGGTTGCTAGTGCAGAAGGAGGTGGTATCTGGTTGGATTTGCAGCAAAAGCTATCTGGCAGCCCTGCCTCAAATGACAATCTCTTGCTAACGCGGCTGAAATTGTTCCTTGCACAATCACAACCTGCAGCAGACGTTGATGAGGCCTTTGGTATTACCGAGCGTGAGTATATGCGGGGTTCATTTGCCCTATCACGATTCATGGTGTGGGCTATTCCTATCCTTGGTTTTATTGGAACGGTATGGGGAATTAGTAATGGTATTGCGCATTTCTCAGATGCTATGACCGCGACCAGCTCTGTTACGGATGTGTCGTCCATGCTGAAAGACAATTTACCGCTAGTGACCAATTCACTGGCAACCGCTTTTGATACTACGCTATTGGCTTTGCTGTTGAGCGTGCCGTTAATGATGACAATGATTTGGCTAGAGAAGCGCGAAGAGGCCTATCTCATCCAGCTAGACCAGCAATGGTTTCATGAGATCAAACCGCGTCTGCACTATGAAGTGGGTGGTTCAGTAGTAGGAGCAGCCTTGGTATCGGCCGATGGTACCAACATGGCTCCAGTGCAGTCAGTGGCGAATGAAATCAAGATGCTAGGGACTCAGATTGCAGCATTGCAAGAAACGATGGAAGATTTATACGAAATGATCTTCGAGTCGCGTCTGAGCGATTACAAGAAGCATGGCCAGTAGAGCCGCCCGTTACGCGCGGTATTTACCACAGGAAAAATTGGAAATTAGCTTATTTCCGTTTCTCAGCATTTTTCTGTGTGTGATGGGCGTTCTGTCCTTTATTAATATTCTAAGCAGCGTTTCTACACCGCAGAAGATCGAACTTACCATGGAGCTGGAGCAAGGTTATAAAGTCGCATTTCAGGTCTTTACGATGCCTGATGGGGTTATTAGTGTGCCGCCAGTGAAACGCCTGCTTGAGCTGCAAGATGTGGTGGATGAAAAATCACGTTCATTGCTTGCAATGATCATATTGCGCCGCCAACAAGTGATTAATGAAGTCAAATATGCACAAGCCAATCCTGCGCTTGTTGCTCGCTCTCCTGATGTAGAAGATATTAGCCTCTGGTTGTATGAGATCAGATTAATCAATGAAATGGCATTACAAGAGAACTTCTTGTATGAGGAATTTGTGTTATTTGGGATTTATCCTAATGGTGGCGAAGCGTATCAAAAAGTACGCGGCGTTATGAGCCAGTCTGCTGATGCGCGCAGTATTAGTGTCGGCTTAGAGCCTCTGGATGCTAACTGGTCATTGAGTCTGCACAATCAGGATGCACAATGAAGAATCTTATTAACGTTGATTCACTGACTGATATTGTTTCAAACTCGGTCGGCATTCTGATTATCTTTGCGGTAATCAACCTAATTCATGATAACAATAAAACCTATGAGCTAGAAATTCCCATTGAGCATGAAACCGAGCTACGCCCTGCGTATATCATTAGTAAAGATGATCGTTTGTTGGTGTTAAATACTGAACAGGTTTTTGCTAATGCAGCGCTGCAAGCTGGTAAAGGGGCTGCTGCCAAGAAGCGTATTTTTGATTTGGGCTATCAAGGCTTGTTTGCGCAGATTGATGATAAAAAAGGCATGCTGTTTCATGCGCGCGATACGGATGATTGGCCAAAGTTTACAGAGCTTACTCAGTCCAACAGCGAGTTGCAGAAGCAGTTGCTCGCCATTGATCCAAAGCAGTACTTTGCTTATTTCTTTGTTTATGATGAAACCAATCTTGGTAGCACGTCAGGCAGTGGTTTTGAGAGTTTTAGAGAGGCGCGTAAGTATTTGCAGGGGCATCGAGTGAAATCTGGCTGGCGACCAGTCAGTGCTGACTATCCACCCAGCCTATGTGATTTTAGTTACAAAAGCGAGTGCCAGTATCTTCCCTCTTTTTTGGCGTCTGACGCGGCACCAAACTCATAAAAAATGTATGGTCCGCCCCGTTGTTGCAAGAACAATTTTCTCGATGACGG
>JBMZDT010000052.1:0-8883 GCA_049614505.1 Leucothrix sp. | reverse complement strand
GTCATCAGCTGAGAAAGAAAAATCAGAAAGTGCTTGGCCGCCGTTGCTCAATACTTGCCACAGTTACGCAGCCAATAGCCCCGTTGTGTTAAGGCAATGGCCAAACTTCTACAGTGAAAAATAAGGTCATTTAATAATCATTAAATAAGGTGATTTATCCTTATTCATCAGTGAATTAGATCTTCAATTCAATGGCTGCTATATTGACTACATCTTGGCCGATTTGAAATGTATGGTTTATAAAAGGGCAATAATGATGAAATGGATTCACTTACTGAGCAAGTGCGTGGTGCTTAGCTGCGTGGCGATGCAGCCAGTCTACGCAGCGGCTATTTGGCAGGATATCGACCAGAACCTTCAGGCCAGAGCGGTTGTGTCTGAAACAATGAATGTGAAGGCCAAAGCAGGCCGTCGCTTAGTGGCTGATGTAAGCCAGTTGGAGGCCACATTACTCTCCAATGATGTTATGAGCTTGCCGCTACCTGATGGGTCGATGGCGCGCTATCAATTCAGCCGATCTTCAGTCATGCCTGAGGCGCTGGCACTTAAGTACCCACAAATCCAAACCTTTCAAGCGGTCGATATGAATAATCCGGCCAATCGGGGCCGTTTTGATATTACGCCGCAGGGTTTTCATGGCATGTTCCAACACAACGGTCAGTGGGTGTTTATTGATCCGGAGGTAAGGGATGATGCGGGTCGCTATCTTGCTTATTATGGCGCGGAT
Organism: Leucothrix sp.; assembly: GCA_049614505.1. Lineage (GTDB taxonomy): Bacteria > Pseudomonadota > Gammaproteobacteria > Thiotrichales > Thiotrichaceae > Leucothrix. Next base: position 8,156 of record JBMZDT010000052.1, on the reverse strand, counting down.
GCTGAGCCTCTATCAGCACGGCCAAGTGACAAGGTAACGGGGTTAACCGCAGCGAGGGCGGTAACAGCGCGTTCACCTTTTTCAAATCGTCCCCTATCGGGCAGCACGTTGCGTACTTATCGATTGGCAATGAGTGCCTCAGCTGAATATACGTCTTATCATGGTGGTAAAACGCGTGCCTTGGCCGCGATCGTGACTCTGCTGAATCGAGTCAATGAGGTCTATGAGCGAGATGTCTCCATCACGTTTAAATTGGTCGCTAATAATGACGATATTATCTACAGCAATCGATTCACTGATCCTTATGATAATACGTCGGCCGATGCGGAGACGAATGCACTACACTTGCCTACAGTCGTGCCAAATAGCACCTATGACATTGGGCATGTGTTAAATACAGGCGGCGGGGGCTCGGCTTATTTAGCGGGTGTGTGTCAGCGTTCGTTTAAATCGGTGGGAGTGACCGGTGCGCCTGATCCAACAGGGGATGCGTTTTATATTGATTATGTCGCGCATGAGTTGGGGCATCAACTGGGGGCTAATCACACGTTTAATGGCCGTACCTTAAACTGTGGTCGAAACAACCGAGAGGCGACTAGCGCTTGGGAGCCAGGCAGTGGTTCAACGATTATGGGGTACGCTGGTATTTGTGGCGCGCAGGATTTACAAGCCAATAGCGACCCTTATTTTCATACGGGGTCGATTCAGCAAATACTGGAGACGGCTGGTGTAGCAGGCTGTGGAGTGGTTAGTAATCGCCAAAATGCCATTCCCATTGCTGATGCGGGTGCTGATTTTACGATCCCAGCGAATGTACCGTTTAAACTCACGGGATCAGGTAGTGATGCCGATGGCGATAGTTTGACCTATATCTGGGAGCAATATGACTTAGGAACATCGTCATCCGGTGTTTCCAGTATGATTGATAACGGTTCGCGGCCACTGTTCCGTTCTTGGGAGCCACTTGCCAGTCCTGTGCGCTATTTGCCTGATTTGGCAGACTATCAATCTGGGACACTAAAGCTGGGCGAAACGCTGCCAACCACCAATCGCGAGCTGAATTTTAGACTGACGGTGCGCGATGGTAAAGGAGGGGTCGCAACGGATGAGATGACAGTTACTGTGGTGGCTGGTGGTAGTACGTTTGCAGTGACTGCACCTGCCGAGGGCACCGAACTGGTGTCTGGTACGCAAAGTCGGGTGCAATGGAACGTTGCCAATACTCGTCAGTCGTCTATTAACTGTGGCTCTGTTGATATTCTCATGTCCTTAGACGGGGGCAATAGTTTTACTAACACGATTGCGTCAAACACGCCTAATGATGGTGAGCATGAGTTTACTGTGGGTAGTGCGCTGTCAAGCGTTGCTGTTGTGATGGTGCGTTGCGCTTCTAGCGGCTTTTTTGCGCTAAGTCGGGGGAGTGTAAAAATCCTATCGCAACGAGGTACGGGCTCAGGGAGCAATACGAGCTCTGGCAGTACAGGTAGTTCAACGAACAACAGCGGCGGCGGTAGCGGTAGTCTATGGTTCCTGATGTTGTGCGTGGCGACACTGGTAAGGCGGTTTAAAAGCGCGACGGGATAGAATAGGTGCCTGTTGCGTGTGCGACAGTTTGCATTGTTGAGCTGTCTAAAATAGTCACTTCCAAGACAGCGAGGCGCTTGCCAATTTTGATGACCTTGCCTTCACCGAGTAAATCGTTGGGGCCGGGTTTTCGTAAAAAGTTGATGTTCAAATTCGTAGTGACTGCCAGTTTGACCTCGCCAATCACACTCAGCACCACCGCAAACATACAGGCATCAGCCAGCAACATCATGTGTGGGCCAGAGATGCTGCCACCAGGTCGTAACGAGTTTTCTTTAAAAGGAAGTCGCATTACTGCGTGTCCATCGGCAATGCTGTCTAGGCGAATTCCTGCCTCGTCCGCCCACTGGAGTTCATTCTTGACGATTTCATGAAACTGCTGCGCGCTAATTTTAGACATGAACGAGACCTCAAATTGGTTGATGAATTTTCTTTGTAAGTCAACAAGGTTGTCATTTACAATCGCATGGCATTGAATCAGGATTTCGACTTACCTTAGGGTAGGTTAGTGTAATTAATAACGTGGTTAGAATAAACAAGGTTAAGTTATGAGTACGAGTGCTGAACGCGAAAGTATGGAATATGATGTCGTTGTTGTCGGTGGAGGCCCATCAGGACTGGCTACGGCAATTCGACTAAAGCAGCTGGCGGCAGAGAATGATCAAGAGATTTCAGTATGCTTGCTGGAAAAGGGTTCAGAGATTGGTGCTCATATCCTGTCAGGTGCTGTGATTGAAACACGTGCACTCGATGAATTGCTGCCTAATTGGCAAGAAGAGGGTGCGCCATTAAATACGGCAGTGACTCACGACGAAGTGCATTTATTTACCAGTGAGCGTAAATCTATCAAAATGCCTAACTTCATGATTCCACCAACGATGCACAATGAAGGCAATTATATTGCAAGCTTAGGTAACTTGACGCGTTGGTTGGGTGAGCAGGCCGAAGCGCTGGAAGTTGAGGTTTATCCTGGCTTCCCGGCTGCTGAAATTCTTTATCACGAAGATGGCAGTATCAAGGGTGTTGCTACTCCCGATATGGGCATTGATGAAAACGGCGAGCAAAAAGACAGCTATGAGCCTGGAATGGAGCTGCATGCAAAATATACGGTATTTGCAGAAGGCTGCCGTGGCCAGCTTGGTAAAGAGCTGCTGGCCAAATTTGATCTAAATGCAGAGGCTGATCCTCAGCACTACGGTATTGGTCTAAAAGAGCTTTGGGAAGTCAAACCTGAAAATCACCAAGAAGGCTTGGTTGTACACGGCTCGGGTTGGCCGCTACAAGATGCAACAGGTGGTTCGTTCTTATATCATTTGGAAAATAACCAGGTGGTTGTGGGATTGATTGTCGACCTGAATTACAGCAACCCTCATCTTAGCCCGTTTGATGAATTTCAGCGCATGAAGCATCACCCAGTCTTTGCTAAAGTGCTGGAAGGTGGCGAGCGTATTTCTTACGGTGCCAGAGCTATTGTTAAAGGTGGCCTAAATGCGTTGCCTAAAATGAGTATGCCCGGCGGCTTATTGGTGGGTTGCGATGCTGGCACGCTGAACTTTGCTAAAATCAAAGGAACCCATACTGCTATGAAGTCAGGCATGGTCGCTGCTGAAGTGCTTTATGAGCAGTTACAGGGCGATGCTGAAGCGGGTGTGGATTTAACTCATTATAATCAAGCATTCCGGGATTCTTGGGCTGGTCAAGAGCTGCATGAGTCACGTAACTTCGGCCCAGCAATGCACAAATTTGGCATGCTTATGGGCGGAGCGTTCAACTGGATTGATCAGAAGACTTTCAAAGGCAGCTTGAAATACACAATGCACGATACCAAGGCCGATTATGCGTGCATGAAGCCTGCCAAGGATAGTCGCCAAATTGACTACCCTAAGCCGGATGGGAAGATCAGCTTTGATAAATTGTCTTCGGTATTCTTAACCAATACTTTTCATGAAGAAAACCAGCAGTGCCATCTGCGATTGACGGATGTAGCCATTCCAGTAAAACAAAACCTAGCGGTTTACGATGCGCCGGAGCAACGTTACTGTCCAGCGGGTGTTTACGAGATTATCGAAGACAATGGTGAGCCAGAGCTGCAAATTAACAGCCAGAACTGTATTCATTGTAAAACCTGCGATATTAAAGACCCTAGTCAAAATATTACGTGGGTTGCACCTGAAGGGGGCGGTGGTCCAAGCTATCCCAATATGTGATTGCGCTGTTGCTACATTCTGGCCCGATAATCTGACACCATTTTAGCGGTCACATCACGATTGTAGCAAAGAGGAGAAGCCCCACCGGGGCGCGAATAAGCGCTGCGCTTGCCACAAGATCGGCCACGTTTGGTTTGGTTGTAAGGGCAAGGGCAGTTGCCTTTGTAGTAAGCATGGGATCGCTGAATAAGAATTTTCTTGATGCTATTGGTAGATGCTTTAGGTGTCGCTTTTCTTAAAAACGAAGCCTGCGACATATTTCCATATGCCGCCGTTACTATTTTTTGCCAAAATGAAGCCCCATCCATAATTGCTTATATTAAGTGTGTGTTAATAAAGCAAAAAGTAGGGGTTCTAGTCAAGTCAAACTTTGGTCAATCTATAGCTCTGCCATCATCTGACTGGCTTCTTGCTGTTGCTGTGCATTTCCTTCGCTGATAACTTCAGCCAGCATGCCGCGTGCGGCGGTTAGATCGCCTGCTTCAAGGTAAGCGCGCGCAACATCCATTTTAATGCTGACTTCTAATTGTGGCTCTTGCTCAAGCTCCAACTCAGGGTCGATAGGCTGTGTGTAGTCAACAAATGAGGCCGTTGTTGCGGGTTGCTGAACGCGGCGAGTCGTTTTACTGCGACCACCTCGTAGTAATTTCCAGACTAGCCAGATTAAGCCAAGCAGCAAAAAGACAGGGAGTAGTAACGCTAGCCAGCGTAAGTCTTTGGGAATGAAGCCAGCGTATTGTTCAAGTAAGCTAGTGAAGCCAGAGGTTGCTGTGGGCGCAGAAGGCGCTTGAGCGGTATTTGGCGTAGCAGGTGCCTGAATTGATGACGTACTAGTAGTGGCTGTTGCTGAGTTATCTGTTACAGCGACATCGGTTGGATTAGGTTGTTGAATAACCTCGCTAGGTGAAACACCCTGTTTTTTCAGGGCCTGCGACAGTTGGCTATTTTCCTCTTGAATGTCTGACATGCGACGTTCAAGCGTAATTTCCATGCGGGTGCTTTCAGCCATTTCGCTACGGGCACTCTGCAGCTGAGCGTTTAAGCTTTGGTTGCGCGCTTCTAACTCTTCAAGCAGCTTAGCGCCATCACCTGTTAATTCACCGTTGGCTAGCTTCAGTTTTAACTTGGCAGTAGCAGAGTCTAGTGAGCTGGAAGATGACTGCAAATCTTGGATTTTATCTTCTAAACTGCGTAAATCGTCATCGCGCTGGGCTTTTTCATCTTCAAGGCGTTTTACCATGGTGCGCAGCTTTTCACGTTCAGCTTCCAAAGATGTCAGCTTTTCAGACTGCTGCGCCTTTTCTTTAACAAGTGTTTCAACTTGCTGAGAATCATTCAGTGAAATAAACGCTGGTGGAGCCAAATTGCCAGTTCTGCCACGCTTGAATAGTCGATAATGTTTATCTAACAGATTAACCGCATCACGATTAGAAATGCTTTTGACAGATTCGACGCTGGGTAGGCGTAAGTCAGCATTACGGATCATGAAGTTGATATTGCCGCCCCTGAATGCCTCTGGATTGGCGGCTAAAATCGCAACCATAATCTGGCTTGTTGTTGCATCGGCATCAATGTAGTTTTTGTTAACAATTGCGCTTAAGGTGCCGATTGCCTTGACGGTGCGAGGGGTGTGGCTAGCCGCATAGCTAGGCGCAAAGCCACTCACAAGCAAGAAACTGAGTAGTAGACAATAAGGAGTTAATGAGTGGTGCAGTTTAGTAATTGCTGACATGCAAAATAATCCAGTACTAAAATTTTTGTAATTAAACTCTAAGGATCCATCCCAAGAGCCGAGCGATATTACCATTGCTTGGAAGATTCAAGAACCTGTTTCCAATACTTTGACAGTTTGAAGCGCCTTCTTTGGAGGTTATTCGCCAGTGCGGTCAGTTTCTCTTTCTGTCGTGTGGCAGCATAGAGACTCATGATTTCCTCTACATGGCTTGTGTCAGGGCGTTTTTTATCACAGGCTGCTAACAACATGGATTCCGCCATCTCAACGCGCCCATGTGCAATGGCGTGCCTACCTTGGTCGATCAGTGTGCCTGTGTTGATAGCAACATAAGGGTCGGTATCCGGTGGGCTGGGTAGGCACGTCTGGCTAATTAAAACGGAGCCTGGGAAACGATACCCTTCTAAAGTGGCATCGGTGTTATGTGCTAGCCACTCATGGAAGTACTCTCGGTCGTTGTGGTCAATTAGGGGAACAACCAAGCTGTACATGCGTTCTCTTAACTGCCGACCATGATGACCTGTTGCAATAAACAAATCCTGTAATGCACCAGGCAAAAACTGATGGAGGTTGTTTTGCAGTGCAAATAAAATTCGCTGACTGTGCTGTTGGAATTGATTAGGCTGGCCTTTAATACTAAGGTTTAGCCGTCGCCAATTGTCTAACAGTGCAGGGTCGTCCGACTGTTTTGATGAAGTTTTATTGTGTGGGTTTGTACGGGAATTCGTCACATTCGCATCCTTGTGGGAACTAGCTCATTCGATTATACGGATTATGGGTTAAAAGGTACAAACAAACCCTATCTAAAGACCGATAGGTGTATTTCTTAAGACAATAGCGTAGGTGTGTTTGTTCCGAAGTACTGTATGGGGGACAGCATGTATAGGTCGTTGTTATCAGTAAAAAGGTTTAAATATTGAGAAAAATTATTCATATTGATATGGATTGTTTTTATGCGGCGATTGAAGTTCGGGAAAACCCAGCATTGCGTGGCAAGCCTGTCGCGGTGGGTGGCTCAGGCTCGCAGCGCGGCGTTGTTGCTGCCTGCTCATATGAAGCCCGTAAATTTGGCGTACATTCCGCAATGCCTGCTTCCCGAGTACGTCGTCTATGCCCACAACTGATTACCTTGCCCGTGCGCATGAGTTTGTATAAAGAAGTTTCGCGCCGCATTCAGGCGTTGTTTTACCAATACACAGATTTAGTAGAACCCTTGTCTTTAGATGAGGCATTCTTGGATGTAAGTGATAGCGAGCACTGTCGAGGCAGTGCAACACTCATTGCGAAAGAAATTCGCAGCCGGATTTTTGCTTTAGAACGGTTGACGGCCTCGGCGGGTGTTGCGCCCAATAAATTTTTGGCGAAAGTGGCTAGCGACTGGGAAAAGCCTAACGGACAATTTGTTATTCGCCCTGATGATATTGATGGTTTTATAAAACAGCTGCCCGTGAAGCGTATTTTTGGCGTGGGTAAAGTGACGGCAAAGCGTCTGACAAATCTAGGTATTGAGAATTGCCAAGAATTGCAGGCATTGAGTGTAGACAGCCTGTCACGGCACTTTGGCGTATTCGGCAAGCGATTGTATGAATTGGCTAGAGGCATTGATGAGCGTCCCGTCACCACGCATCGCACGCCCAAATCGTTGAGCATTGAGGAAACCTATGCAACAGATCTACCAGGGTTAGCCCACTGCCTTGCAGAGATCCCTGTGCTATATCAAGCGTTTTTGGAGCGACTGGAAAAAACACAAAAGCGCCTGAATTTACGTCCAAGGACTTTGTTTGTGAAGCTACGATTTGATGATTTTGAAACCACAACGATGCAGGCACCAGGCACAACGCCAAATGAAATAGGCTTTGCGCATTTATGTGAGCAGGCGTGGCAGCGAGGTAAGCGGCCTGTCAGGTTAATCGGGCTTGGCGTGCAGTTTTTTCCATTGGATACGCCAGAGCAGCTTGAACTGCCTTTGACGCGTTAGCTTACCGCATTAAATAATCCAGTGACAGCCCTGCGAATACAACAAGGCCAAACCAATTGTTATTGAGAAATGCGTTAAAGCAGGGCACTGATTCACGTTCTCTGATGAGGTATTGCTGGTAAACAAAAAATACTGAAGCGAGCAGCAGGCTGACGTAATAAAAGCCGCTTAGATGCTGTAGCAAGCCAATACCGATTAGCATCAATATCACAAGACACTGCATCAGGCCGACAATGCGTTTGTCGTTATCGCCAAAGAGAATGGCCGTGGACTTCAGCCCTAGTTTAATATCGTCCTCTTTGTCTGCCATGCCATACATCGTGTCGTAGGCTGTTGTCCAAATAACGGCGGTAAAAAAGATTAGCCAGTTACTAAGGTCAGGCAGTTGATTATGAACGGCAGTGTAAGCCATTGGAATTGCCCAGCCAAAGGTAACGCCAAGGTGTACCTGTGGCAGCATATGGATACGTTTCATAAAGGGGTAGCTGGCGGCTAATATTAGCGCGACAAACGACATGGCAATGGTGAGCCAATTGAGCTGTAGTGCCAGAATAAATGACACAATGGCTAGCGCAATAAACACTCCAATGGCTTCTTTAGGGCTAATGGCGCCCGTTGCTAGGGGGCGTTGTTCAGTTCTACTAACATCAGCATC
>JBMZDT010000051.1:0-8981 GCA_049614505.1 Leucothrix sp. | reverse complement strand
CTACAAACCTTTGCTTTTGACCCCACACGCTGTGCCTCTCCCCTACCCCGTGCCTATCAATGGGCTGATGGTAGTGCTTATGTCAACCATGTCGAACTGGTACGCAAGGCACGCGGTGCGGAGGTGCCTGACAGTTTTTGGCATGATCCACTTATGTATCAAGGTGGCTCTGACAGTTTCATTGGCCCTCGTGATGCGATTTTGATTGAAGATGAACGCTGGGGAATCGACTTTGAAGCTGAAATTGCGGTCATTACTGATGACGTCGCCATGAGCAGTACACCAGCGCAGTGTGCTGACAATATTCGCCTGCTGATGTTAGTCAATGATGTATCCTTACGGGGTTTAATACCTTCTGAGCTAGGCAAGGGGTTTGGCTTTTTCCAATCTAAACCCTCCAGCGCTTTTTCACCTGTCGCCATTACCCCAGATGAACTTGGCAATGCTTGGCAAGATGGCCGTATAAACTTACCGATGTTAGTCAATTTCAATGACCGACCCTTTGGCAAAGCCAATGCCAAAGAGGACATGACGTTCAACTTCCCCCAACTCATCGCTCACGCAGCAAAAACGCGCCCCTTAAGTGCTGGAGCCATTATTGGGTCGGGCACTGTGTCTAATAAGCAAACTACAGAATATGGATCAGCGATAGAGGAAGGTGGGGTCGGCTACTCCTGCATTGCAGAGCTGAGGATGATCGAGACAATTAATCAAGGGCAACCGACAACCCCCTTTATGCGTTTTGGAGACCATGTGAGCATTGAGATGAAAAACGATGCTGGGGAAAGTATTTTTGGGTGTATTGAGCAGCAGGTAAAGGCCTACACCCCTCAATAAAAAAGCCACAGCGTCCTTGCTGTGGCTTTGTATGTGTGAGTTTACGGCAAGGGGGGAAGCCATTTCTCGACACTCTCGTAACGCTACAGGGATAGCGCTACGCTTTTTGCTACATCATGATCAGTGAGTAGCATACTCAAGGAAGCGTTTTTGTTTTGCTCTTACCTCCTTAGGTACTGAAGTAACAATAGCATGCCTAACTGAATATTTCATTCAGCTTAGGTTCAGATTCAATGACGATTTATTAACTTTTCGGAAAGGGTTCCTCATGTTACTAAATCATCACGGCAAATCGACTCAATCTCACGATGCCCAATAAACGCCATCGTATGCTCCGCTTCCTCATGGAAAATTTCCAGCATGCGTTGAACGCCTGCCTCGCCCATCGCACCCACGCCATAAACCGCCGGGCGCCCCACCATAACCGCTTTGGCACCCATGCCTCGGGCTCGGATCATATCCTGCCCAGAGCGAACCCCTCCATCCATCCAAACCTCAATCTCATCACCCACCTTCTCAACAATTTCAGGCAGTACAGAGATTGCTGAACGAGCACCATCTAGCTGACGGCCACCGTGATTTGAAACGACCAAGGCCTCAGCCCCTAGCTTTACACATTCCTCTGCATCGCTGGCTTCTAAGATGCCTTTAATGATTAGCGGACCGTTCCATAGGTCACGAAAGCGTTTAATGTCGTCCCAATTAAGCTTTCGGTCAAAGCTCGCCGCAGTCCATTTCATCAGGTCATTCATATCGTCAACACCTGAAGCGGCACCTTGGATATTGCCAAACTCACGATTTTTTGTACCCAGCATATTCAATGCCCAACGCGGCCTGCGAGCAATGTCAATCATATTAGGAATCGTTAGCCGTGGTGGCGCAGTCATGCCATTTCGGTGATCAGCATGGCGCTTTCCCAACATTTGCAAATCCAGTGTGACCACCAGCGCCGAACACTCAGCCGCTTTAGCCCGCTCAACAAGCTTTTTGGTAAAATCACGATCGCGTTGAACGTATAACTGGAACCAAAAAGGTGACTGTGTCGCGGCCGAGACTTTTTCAATTGAGCAAATACTCATGGTTGAAAGTGTGAACGGTACGCCAAACTTTTCAGCTGCACGCGCCGCGTGAATCTCACCATCAGCGTGCTGCATACCTAAAAGGCCAATCGGTGCGATCGCTAGCGGCATTGTTACATCGAGCCCAACCATTTTAGTGTCCAGCGATAGTGGCTCTAAGTCTCTTGCTACCCGTTGGCGAAAACGTATTTTTTGAAAGTCACTCATGTTTTCGGCCAGTGTTTGCTGCGTCCAAGAACCTGACTCGCAGTAGCCTTGAAACATTTTGGGCACTCGACGGCGGTAAAGTTTATGTAAATCAGCTAATTCACAAATCACACTCATGCTCTTCTCCTCAATTATGCCCCTGGAATCCACCGAGCGGGTCGCTTACCCAAAAAGGCGGCAAAACCTTCCCGTGCTTCATCTGTACCGCGAATGCGGCTAATGGTTTGTGCTGTCAATTCACGCACGTCATCAGTGACTGGGCCCACTTCCATCTGCGCAAATAACGCTTTGATTTCACGTTGGGCATCTGGTCCACCCGCTAATAATTCTGTCACGGTTTGATCAACGGCTTTGTCTAAGTCGTCTAACGTAGCCACTTCATGTACCAAGCTGATATCCAGTGCCTCTGCTGCCCGAATACGCGTTGTAGTGAGCGCAAGGCGACGTGCCTGGCGCTTCCCGATTGCATTTAAAACATAAGGACTGATCACCGCTGGAATAATACCGAACTTTGCCTCACTCACCGCAAAGCTAGCGTTATCTGCAGCAATAGCAATATCACAGGCACAGACTAGGCCAGCTCCACCACCCAATGCCACCCCCTGCACTCTTGCTACGACAGGTTTAGGGCAAGCGTCGATGCGACCCAACATACCCGCAAAGGTACGTGCATCTTCAAGGTTCCATTCGACACTGGCTTCACTTGCACGCTGCATCCATTTTAGATCAGCCCCTGCACTGAAATGCTTACCTTCACCCGCCAGCACAATCACCCGCACGTTATCATCAGCAACGCATTGTGCAAACGCTTGGTCTAGCTCCGCAATCATGGTCTCATCGAAGGCATTGAAAATATCCGGCCTAGCCATCGTAATCTGCATCACGCCCGGGGCGCGAACCGTTAGCTGTAGGCTCTCATAATGATTCATGATGTTAGTCTCCCCCATACTCTCGAATGGGGCTTAGAATAACATCTAATGAACCAAAACTTGATACCCATTTCAGGGTCGAGCGCAGCTAATGTCTACGGCGTAACGTTTATTTTTACCTGCGCACTGTTTTTACGACCCAGTGAATCAACCATCACATACCAGAAATTATCTTCCCCTGTGAAATCAGCTTTCGGCGTATAAAGCACCTTGCCATCAACTTCAGTGGTCGTACCACCTTTTGCCGTGTAAGCATATAAATTATCAATAGACACATCACCGCTAGGGGTATCATTAGCAAGTATATCCAGCGTTTTAGCCGTGTTACGAGGTGTTGTGTCATTATCTGGATTAGCCTCAGGAAAGGCACTGTTTATCACCGTGATGTTAACTTGACCACTGTTGGAACGATTCTGGAAATCATTAAAGACGTACCAAATATTATCGCTGCCTGTGAATCCGGCTTTTGGTGTGTACACCAGCTTATTATCCACTAAAGACACATTGCCGCCTTTTAAAGACCAAACATTGGGCGCGGTTAACACCAACCCACTTCCTAGATCATTAGCCAACACATCGATCGTAATGCTACTACCTGCCGCTACATCCACATCATCTGGCGTTGCTGTCGGATAAACATCTGTTGCGGTAACTGACACAGTCACCTTAGCCGCATTGGTTCTGCCCTGATCATCCTCCATGACATACCAGAAACTATCAGCGCCGCTGAATTCTGGCTTTGGCGTATAAACGATTTTACCCGCATTGATTTGCGCCGTACCTCCCTGTTCAGAGTACTGATTCACATCAACCAATCCCTTGCCATTAGCGGTGTCATTAGCCAGTACATCAAGGGTGATGGCCGCGCCTAGTATAGACTCCCCTGTATCCGCCAGTGCTACGGGGTAAGGGCCTATTTCCAACTCAGCAGTACTTGAAATGCGAATAATATGCGCCTCTGAAGGCACCCCTTTATTATCTAGCAGGTGTAATAAGTAGTAACCCGGCGGAGCAATGTTAGCGGTACTCGGCAAAGTCACGCTAACGCCATTATGAATATCAGTAAAGTCCAGCTCTATAAAGCGTTGCTCCATATTATTGGAGTGCGTAGTCGCACCCGTTTTAATCAGCGTCGCGCGACTAATGATGTCTGTGGGGTCATGCCTAACCGCAACATTACTACCATAAGGGGCTTCATCGGGAGCGCTCACAATGGTGGGCCTCGCGGCTAATTGCCCTGAATTATTGTACAGATACGGTGGGGTGAATATTTCTGCATTGGTATTCACTTGTGGCCCTGGTGCGCCACCGCCAGCCACTAAAATACGCCCATCTTTTAATAACAGTGAGGTTGAGTGATATAAACGTGCTCTGACGGCCGTTTCCATTAGTGTCCAAGCTTCGGTAGCTGGGTCCCAAATTTCAGGACGCAACGCGGTGCCTACTAACGCATTATCTTGAGCAGATCCCCCAACAATCATGACTTTACCATTGGGTAACACAACGGACTCAACCCAGACTCTCCCTGCTTGAGAAGGCTTGGTCACGTCTCGCACCACAGGCGTTGCGCCATTAATATCAATGACTTTGGCATCGTTAGTAATATTACCACGCCCCCCAACCTGCAAAATTTTACCCGGTCGATACATCACCGCAGCGGCGAGATAGGGGTTTCCCACAACGTTTATAGTGCCCAAGGCTTGCAGGCTGCCATTACCGTTCGTATCCATGTAGTACATTTTTTTATTGCTGGTATAGCCAAAGACTTTGCCATTGGGTGCAAGCCATTGGCGAGGATAAGGGTAGCCATATCCAGCTGTCGAAATGCCTAACAAAGAACGCCACTGGTTTGTTGCAGGTGAATAAACCTCTGGAGTTGTTACAGTGCGCCCAGCACTATCAATCCCACCATTTAGCAGTATGTCACCATTGGCAAGCACCGTTGAAGTGGGATACCAGCGTGCCGAGTTCATATCGGCCGCACGACTTAAGCTATTGGTTTGCGTATTATAAATAGGCGCATCGTTAATACCGCGGTTAGTGCCACCGTTGGGTCGGTTATCCCCGCCAGACATTAAGATATTACCCGTTTCAGGCAGCAGCACCGCTGCGCTGCAAAAAGAATCGACCCCAAGCGTATTAGGTGATGTGGTATGCGAATTAGCGCCAGTACCTAGCTCAGGATTCCACACATCATAGAAAAACTGTGCCCCCTGAATACCATTTTCATCCGTACCAAAATTCATTACATTACCTTGAGGGGTCAGCACCGAATGTATAGCAATGGTTGGCCAATCAGCCACTGCACTCCAGCTGCCTTCATCTTGCGGCGCTGCCAGTGCATTGACTTGAATAGCCATCAAAATACATAAAACACTCGTGTTGCGGCATCGATTTTTTATTATTACAGTCATCGCATTATCCTTAATGTAGATTACCTTTAAGACAACATGATCAGCGCGCACTTCTCATTAGTGAGCAACGCTTACGGCCACGTTTAAGCGACAAAGGGCGCGCTGATCCTTGGTTAATCAGCAGCTTAGTTGCCAACGTACACCGTAACCTTGACGGAGTTTGTCCGCCCCTGATTATCTTTTAGTGCATACCAAAAGCTATCGTTCCCGGTAAAACCCCACTTCGGGGTATAGCGCAGCTGATTCTCAACCAGCCTAATCCTAGCCCCCTTAGCCGAGTATTGATTGACCTCATTAATCAATAAACCTGTGCCTACATCATTGGCTAACACATTGATATTTAATGGTGTATTGATCGAAGTTTGTGTCCAATCAGCGACAGCTATCGGGTATTGTGACGAGCCAGCACCGTGCACAGTAATATTAACTTGGCTGTAGTTCTTACGCCCTTGGCGGTCTGTAATGACATACCAAATGGTGTCCGAGCCTGTATAGTTTTGCTTGGGTTGATAACGAATTTGGTTATTCGTCAGCGTCACATTACCCCCTTTTGATGACCACGCATTAGGCTCTGCGATGGTTAAACCTGAGCCCGTATCATTAGCCAAGGCGTTAATAGTCGTCGGTGTGTTCATGGCTACCACCACCGTATCTGCGATAGCAACCGGGTATGATGTGGGTTCAGCGGCTACACGGATATCCACTTGAGCATAATTTTTTTGCCCCTGTGAATCGCTAATCACATACCAAATCGTATCTGCACCGCTAAAGCCTTGCTTGGATTGGTAGGTAATCTGATTATCTGCCAAAGCAACATTTCCACCTTGCTGCGACCAAGCACTTGGCTTTTCCACAATCAGCCCTGCCCCCGTGTCATTAGCCAGCACATCAATTGTCACGCGACTGCCACTTTGCGCGTTGATTTGATCATTGTTAGCCACAGGTTTGACAGCTGCAAACTGCTGGGCCGTATTTGATATCCGAATCATATGCCCTGCAGATGGCACACCTTTATTATCCAATAAGTGCAGCAGATAATGACCTGGTGTGACCAAGTTGGGGGATGCTGGAATATCAACCGTAATCCCGCTGCTGGTATCCGTAAAATTTAATTCAGCAAAACGCTGTTCCATATTAAAAGAGTGCGTCACTGCGCCCGTTTTGATTAATGTCACGCGGCTAATTTTTTCATTACTGCGAAATGTAATGGGGAGCTTCGCACCATAAGGCGTCTCAGTTGCCGCCGTTTCAATCTGTGGACGTGACGCCACCCCTTCACTATTAAATAGATAAGGGGGTGAGAATATTTCTGCATTGGTATTCGTTAATGGGCCAGGTGCGCCACCACCAGCAACTAGCACACGACCATCTTTTAACAGCAACGCTGTCGAATGATAAAGGCGAGCATTCGACGCTGAGGCCATCAGCGACCAACGCTCGGTGCTGGGATTCCAAATTTCTGGTCGATATGAGGCCCCATTGAGCTGATTCTCAACCTGCGACCCACCTACAATCATGACATTGCCGTTTGGTAAAACAACTGAATCCACCCAACTCCGCCCGATTTCTTGTGGTCTACTGGTTGGTCGAATTTGAGGCGTAACCCCTTTGATATCGATAACGACGGCATCATTGGTAATCCTACCATTACCACCCACATGCAGAATTTTACCTGTGCGGTACATCACTGAAGTCGATTGGAAAATGTCACTTTTCACAGGGAGTTTATTCAGAAACTGCGTGCTACCATTGCCCGTAAGATTCAAGTAGTACATCGTTTTATTACCAAAAATGCCAAAGACACGTCCATCGGGTGCCACCCACTGTCTTGGGTAATACTCTGGATACCCTGCGGTAGAGAGCCCAAAGACTGACCGCCACTGATTATTCTCAGGTGAGTAAATCTCAGGTATTGGTACAGGACGACCCGAGCCATCCTTACCGCCAACGAGCAAGACCTCTCCATTGGGCAGGACCGTTGCTGTCGGATACCAACGTGCATAATCCATTGAAGCAGCTCGGCCGAGTGTGTTGTTCCTTGGGTTAAAGGTAGGGGCGTCATTGACACCAAAATTAGGAACACCCTCTGTTCGGCTATCACCGCCTGCCATTAACACCTCACCACTCTCTGGCAAAACAACGGCAGCACTGCAAAAAGAATCCACGCCTAGCGTATTGGGTAATGTGTTGTGAGAATTGGCACCGCTGCCCTTATCAGGGTCCCACACATCATAAAAAAACTGTGCGCCCTGCAAACCATTTTTATCGGTTCCAAAGTTCATGACATGACCTTGCGGTGTCAATACGGCATGAATCGCGATAATGGGCCAATCAACAACCGAACTCCAACGCCCTTCTGTTTGCGGCGCTGCTTGCAATGTCGCCGCATAAATCGTGCCGATTGACACAATAGCTTTCAGCAATTTTTTATTCTTAATTTGCATTGCATCATCCTTGATACGTTATTTTTATTGATAAAAAGAAAACACAACCACGTCTACACCACATCGTTAGGTAAATCCTGCGGGCCAGATTCATTGACTAATGGTCATTTGATCTGAGAATAAGCACCACTTATCTGCCCAAAAACCGCCCTTAAATTTATTTATCGGATCACCTCATTTATACGATGTCGCCCGCAGCGCTTAGAGAGACTATAATCGGCCGCTAATTTTGCAGCTGGGATTTTCCATGCCGTTTGAGTACATTGTTTCCCCCCAAACTATCGAATCAGAAAGCTTTGTGCAGATTCGTGAACTGACGAATCTTGAGGGCTTAAGCCGCGAGCAGCAGCAAGTAGTGATGCGCGTTGTGCACAGTGTGGGTATTCCAGAGGTAGCAGAACAGGTGCGTTTCAGTGCCAATGCTTGTGAGCAAGGACTAGCGGCATTGGCAGCCGATGCCCCGATACTTTGCGATGTAGAAATGGTAAAGCAAGGTGTCACTAAGCGCATGATCAAAGCGGAACCCTTGTGTTTTTTGAATGATCCGCGGACTGTTGAGATTGCAAAAAGTACCGGTGAGACCCGTTCCATGGCCGCTTTACAGCTCTGGCAAGACCAGCTTGAAGGAAGCGTAGTGATTATTGGTAATGCTCCGACTGCGCTATTTCGTTTATTAGAAATGATTGAGCAAGGCGCACCAAAGCCTGCGTTGGTTATTGGTATGCCCGTCGGTTTCGTAGGTGCCGCAGAGTCTAAACAGGCCTTATGGGATGTGCATGAAGCGCTAGGTATTGAATGTATTACTTTGCTCGGTCGGATGGGCGGTAGTGCCGTTTCCGCTGCGAGCTGCAATGCGTTACTGCGCTGCCTTAAAGGCGAATGGTACTAAACCATGATTACACCATCGGGAATTCATGTCATTGGCTTAGGAGTTGCTGAGCGCGCTCACCTAAGCACTGACGCGGATATAGCACTTTGCAATGCGCAAGTAGTCATTGGCTCAAAGAGACAACTAGAAACCGTTAGACGTATTCTCGATATTCCATTTCATGAAGTAGAGAAAATTGTTTT
>JBMZDT010000050.1:0-9004 GCA_049614505.1 Leucothrix sp. | reverse complement strand
CAGTTATTGCTCTGTGTATTATCCGATATGTCAAGGATTGATTGTTTTTTGCACTCATTTTTATATTGGATACGTAAAAGGAGATTCTTATGAAATTTCTAAAATCCGTTAAATCAATTGTCATCACTGTTCTTATGATGACAGTTGCCTTGGTTGTTAGCGATGCGCTGGCGGTTTCCTCTTCAAACTCAAAAAAAGTTAGAGATTATTACTTAAATCCCAGTAAGGGGAAAGTACTGCAACGCTCCGATATTTCATTGGCAATCCGCCAGCACTATAGAGGTGTGAGGCCAAGGATATCAAAGCGGCGCTCATCGAACAGATTGAACTGTTATGATGTAAAATTCATATACAAAAATGAGCTAAAACGAGTGTCATTCAATTGCACGTCGACCAAGATAGCAATGAGTTCAAAATACTGAGTGCTTTTTCTGAGGGTTGTGGTTCAATTTGGAGGCCAATTGTCAGTATTTCTATGCCGCTTAAAGTATTGCCATAGGACAGATAGCAACTAACCATTTACATTAAACCTACCTGATTGGCCAAAGTTTAGCGAATAACTCTCCTCGTTATAGTGAAACTTCTCATGAAGCCTCAGGCTCCCCATGAACCCAGATCCTCCTCTGGGTTTTTTTATGCTTAATAACTCGTCGCTAAAAGTGTATCAGGCACTTCTTCTACCATGGTGGCACGTCCAGCTTATTCACTATCGATTATCGTGAGGCCTGGCATGTCTTTTTTGGGTAAAAAAAAGCCACCTGGAGTTTTTAGGTGGCACAAGAAATGAATCACTGGCAGCGAGCTGACGGTTCTTCATGCGGTCTATACAGTACACTAGCTAATAGCATGCTAAGCTTACTCTAAAATGAGTGATTAATGAACATGTTTTGGATTAAAGATGCGACGTAAAACAAAGTCAAAAACACTAAAAAACAGCTTAATCTTGGGTGGTTGTGTCGTGGTCATTGGCCTGCTGCTGTGGTTTTTGATTGGGAGAGCACCTTTTTTATACCCTTGGCAGGGTGAAACTGATGCGATTAAAGCATTTAGTGGTGTTTATGAGCCTTCAGCGGCTCAACAGCTAAATGATGGCAAGCTAATTGTATTGGAAGACGAGGTGTCTCGGGCGCTAAATCTGCTGCGTTTTGGTGCAAAGGGCCAGCTTAATGAAGATGCTATTTTAGACAAACAGCTCAATGCGCAGTTGGACGAACGTTTGGATGATTTAGAAGGCATTGCCATAGGTCAAAAAGGTGAGGTTTATGCCACTACCTCGTTTTCAAGAACACGTAAAGGCAAGCGACGCACTAACCGAGAGAAACTTGTTCGCTTGGTTTTTGATGAGAATGGGCAGTTGGTAAAACAAAATGTATATAAACACTTTGCTAAATCACTAAATAAATCAGGCTTATTCAGCACCTTGAACGCTAACAATGAGGGTCGCTCTATAGCACTGTCAGCGCTTAATATTGAAGGTTTGAGTTTCGATGCTGACAAACAACAGTTACTGTTTGGACTCAAAAAACCGCTTGTTAATGATCTATCAGTGATTATCTATCTAAATAACCCTGAGCAAGTACTAGATGGAACGGAAGAGCCGTTGTTGGCTAAAGAGGCTACTTTGTTAGATTTGCAAGGTGGTGGTATCCGGTCGCTCTGTTACGTCAAAAAATTGCAGGGCTATTTAATTGCTAATGAAGTCGATTATGGGGGTGGCCCGAAACAGTCACAGCTTTGGTTTTGGCAAGGGGCTGATCATCAGCCGGTTGCACTGACGTTGCCTGAGATTGCTGAAATGGAAAATATTGAAGCAGTTAGCCCCGTCATAATTAACGGGAAGGCGAAAGTGCTAGTGATGAGTGACGACGGAAGTCGACGAAAAAAGCAGCCAGCTCATTACAGTGTGATTGAATACAATAGTATCCAATCCCAACTTAGCCATTAGTAGGCTATAAAGGTTGTGCAAGCGTTGCAAGCAATGTCTGCTTATCAGGAATGCTTTCAGAGGCCCCTAGTGTTTGCACGGTGATGGCAGACGCTTTGCTGGCCATCTCCAAGGCATTTCTGACAGGTTCTCCAGCAATGATTTGTTGAATGAAGTAGCCGATAAAGGTATCTCCCGCTGCGGTGGTGTCAATCGCGGTGACTTGTTCAGCGGCAACTGTGATTGAGCAGTCCGCATCTTTATACATGACGCCTTGGTCACCTAGTGTGAGAACAATTTTCAAATCGGGATAGCGGTTGGCAAGGTGTTTGATTAAAGCGTCTGGTTTCTCAGCGTTAACTCCCGGTGTGTTCGCTAAGTCCTCTGCTTCGGTCTCATTAACAATCAGATAGTCAACACAGTGAAGCGGCAGGTCTTTGACGTCATCTGTCATCGGGGCAGGGTTAAACGCGACGGTCATCCCTTGCTGCTTAGCGAGGGTTAATGCCTCTGCGGTGAGGTTGCACTCATTTTGCAATAACAGCCAGTCACCACTGTCACCATTGCTGATGTATTCTGCGAGCGTGTTGAGGGTGTTCGATTGATTGGCGCCACCGTAAAGTAAAATGGCGTTTTCACCAGCATCAGTAACCTGAATGATTGCGTGCCCTGTGGGTTCGTCAACGCGTTGTAAACAGTAAGCCCCAATGCCGTATTCTTGAAACTTCCGGCAGATCCACTCATCAGTATCACTAATCCTGCCAATGTGTTGCACCATGACGCCTGCTTTGACTAAAGCAATGGATTGGTTGGCACCTTTACCACCAAGCATCATCCGATAATTATCGGAGGCGAGTGTTTCACCCGGTCGCACAAACGCATTGACGCGGTAGATGTGATCAATATTAATCGAGCCATAGTTAAAGACTTTCATGAACTGAGTTCCCTGAGGCGCATTTGTTGGAAAAATATCTTATCATGCAATGTAGACCTTGATATCAGTGGAGGGTTTAAATTTATGCAAGTATCAAAAATTGATTGCCGATCGGATAATGCTGCTGCGCGTTTTACTGAATCGTTGCGAGGAACAGGGTTTGCGATTTTACAGCATCACCCCATAGACGCTGTTTTAGTGGAGCAAGTGTACGCGGACTGGCAGCAATTCTTTGCCAATCAGCGTAAGCATGCGTTTTTATTTGATCCTGATGATCAAGATGGTTTTTTCCCCTATCGCAGTGAAAACGCGAAGGGGGCAAAGCAAAAAGATCTGAAAGAATTTTACCATTATTACCCTTGGGGTAAGTGCCCCAGCTACTTGCGTGAAAATACTGAGCGCCTCTACAACCAACTGCGGGGACTTGCGGCGTTGTTATTGGATTGGGTAGAGCAAGAATGCCCCAAGCGGGTGAGTGCACAGTTTTCAACACATCTTAGTGAGATGGTTGAGGATAGTCCTGGTACGCTAATGCGGATTTTGAATTATCCCGCACTGAAAGGGACTGAGGAAATCAGCGCAATTCGTGCCGCCGCTCATGAAGATATTAATCTGTTGACCTGCTTAGTGGCGAGTACTGAGCCTGGGTTGCAAGTCATGGATGTTCATGGACAGTGGCATGAGGTTGATACAGACCCTGGCAACATTGCGGTGAATGTTGGTGATATGCTGCAAATGTGTTCTGGTAATTATTTCCCATCAACAACCCATCGAGTAGTCAATCCACAGGGAATGCGATCGAATAAAGCGAGGCTGTCGATTCCTTTATTCTTGCACCCGCGGGCCGATGTCGTATTGTCCAAGCAGCATACAGCGGGCAGTTATCTGGACGAACGTTTGAAGGCCATCGGTCTAAAATAGGACAGTTTGAGCCTGTCAGTATGAGTTCAATGAATAAACACAATTTTAAGGTAGAGAAATGAGTAAAAAGCAACAACAGCGCAAAATTCGCGCCGAAAAGCAGGCCGCAGCTGAAGCTGCCACAAAAAGAAAGTCGGTGGTCATGCGTTGTCTTATTTGGGGAGTGGGTGCGATTCTGATTACGGCAGCACTGTTAGCTGTTTATGATAGCGTGTTTGCACCGCCACCTAGTGTGTCTGAGGTTGTGGAAGCGGATCGTATGAAAGGCAATCCTGACGCGAAGCTTACCCTCGTTGAATATTCTGACTTCCAATGCCCCGCTTGCCGAGCACAGCATCAGGCGATTAGAAAGATATGGGCACCAATTAAAGGCAGCGTGCGGTTTGTCTACCGCCACTTTCCACTGAGTAACATCCACCCGCATGCTATTACTGCGGCGCATTATTCAGAGGCCGCAGCAAAGCAGGGTAAGTTTTGGGAGCTACACGACATGCTTTTTGATAGGCAAGGGCAGTGGTCTGGTGTGAAGGAAATCAAGCCAGTGTTTGATGGCTATGTTGAAGAACTTAAATTGGATAAAGTGCAGTTTGCTAAGGATCTGGCTTCAGATGAAATTCGTGACAAAGTAGCCTCAGATATTCAAAGCGCGAAGCAAGCGCAAGCGGCATCAACACCAACATTATTCCTAAATGGTCAGTTGCTGCGTGATGTGCGTGAGGCAGATAAATTAAAAGCCGTTATACGCCAAGCTATTAAGGATGCTGAGCCTGCCAATTAAATTTTAATGTGGAAATTTTATTATTAATTGCATAAATACTATGGCTACTATGTATTGCTGCAATTAATTTTATTGCTGAGAATAGCTAATTTTCTTTCGCAATTTATTGTTTGTTTGTGTTACTTTAATACCACAAGAAAAGACGGCTTATTGCGTTGTGAATGTTTTAGTCGTAGTTAATTAAGTAATACAGCTGTTGCCCTAATGCGGATTTGGGTAACTAGAGGAAAGGGTTAGAACCGGGGGTTATCATCATTCACTCAGGGCTTATAGGTTTTCAGTCATCCGACTTTGGATTTTTAGTCATATACTAGTGTTTGTTATTCCTCCTTTTCACAGAAAAGGAATAGGCACCAATGAGTAATAGTACGGGAGCAGCGGTACGCTTCGAAAGGGTTCAAAAAAGCTATGATGGCGAAATCATGGTGGTCAAAGACCTTAACTTAGATATCGCACCAGGCGAATTCCTAACAATGCTTGGCCCCTCTGGTTCGGGTAAGTCCACCTGCCTGATGATGCTGGCTGGTTTTGAGCCTGCGACCAACGGTGAAATTTACCTCAACGATAAAGCAATCAACTCTGTACCACCGAACAAGCGTGGTATTGGTATGGTGTTCCAAAATTATGCTTTATTCCCACACATGTCTGTCGCGGAAAACCTTGCCTTTCCACTGAAAGTTCGTGGCTTTAGCGCAGGTGATATTGACAAGAAAGTACAAAAGACACTCGACATGGTTGAGCTAGGGGCCTTTGGTAATCGGCGCCCTGCACAGTTGTCGGGTGGACAGCAGCAGCGCGTTGCCGTGGCGCGTGCTCTGGTTTTTGAACCTGAGTTGATCTTGATGGATGAGCCTCTAGGTGCACTGGATAAGCAGCTGCGTGAGCAAATGCAGTATGAGATCAAGCACATTCACGAAAGACTGGGTGTGACCGTTGTTTATGTAACCCATGACCAGACAGAAGCACTGACGATGTCTGACCGTGTTGCGGTATTTGAAGACGGTATTATCCAGCAGTTATCACCACCGGATGAGCTTTATGAAAGCCCTAAGAACTCGTTTGTGGCGCAGTTCATTGGCGAGAACAACAAGCTTTCGGGTAAAGTGACTTCGCTAAATGGTGGTGCTTGTGAAGTATTGATTGACGATGGCACATCCGTTAAAGCTGAAGCGGTGAATGTCGCTGCATTAGGTGATCGTACTACCATTTCCTTACGCCCTGAGCGTGTTGAAGTAGAGCCAGAAGTCACCATGGATAACATGCTAAGCGGAAAGATTAGCGAAATCCTGTACTTAGGCGATCACTTAAGAATTGTTATGGATGTAGCCGGAAACAAGGAATTTATAGCCAAAGTGCGAAACCGTGGTGAACTAAGGCCCTTACAAAAAGACCAAACGGTCACTGTGGGTTGGGCTGCGGGTGACTGTAAAGCACTTGATCCTGTTGCCTAACAATATAGTAAAAGGTGCCCTTGTGAGTTGAGGGTGTCTGTCGGTTAGCTGTCAAAAGGATTTGTCCAGACTGACAGCAAATAAGTAAGTGTTCTGACTAACCAGAACATAATTTTTGAGGAGAAATAGAATGAAATTAAAAACTCTTACAGCCAGTATCCTTGCAGCGGGTTTAATCGCTGCAACTTCAGCAAATGCCGGTGATATCACTGTCGTTTCTTGGGGTGGTGCTTACACTAAGTCACAGGTTGAAGCGTATCACAAGCCTTGGGTTGCTAAGACTGGTAATACAATCAGTTCTGAAGACTACAATGGTGGTATCGCTGAGATAAAAGCACAGGTTGAAGCTGGAAATGTCACTTGGGATCTAGTTGATGTTGAGCTATCGGATGCTATCCGTGCTTGTGACGAAGGTCTACTTGAGACAATCGATCCTGCTGATCTACCTGCTGGCGCAGATGGTACACCAGCTAAAGATGATTTCCTTAAAGGAACGCTTTACGAGTGTGCGGTTGCTAACATCGTATGGTCTACTATCTTTGCTTATGACAAGTCAAAGATGAAAGATGGCCCTAAAACGATGGCTGACTTCTTTGACCTAAAGAAATTCCCTGGCAAGCGTGGTATGCGTAAAGGCGCTAAAGTAAACCTTGAGTTTGCTCTAATGGCTGACGGTGTAGCGGCAAAAGACGTTTACACGGTAATGGCGACTCCTGAAGGCATCGATCGTGCATTCAAAAAGCTAGACACTATCAAGAAAGATGTTGTTTGGTGGGAAGCGGGTGCACAGCCACCACAGCTACTAGCTGACGGTGAAGTTGCAATCACAACTGCATACAATGGTCGTATCTTCAACGCGGTTGCTGGTGAGAAGAAGCCATTCGAAATCGTTTGGGACGGTCAGATTTGGGACTTGGACTTGTGGGTAATGCCTAAAGGTTCTAAGAACAAAGATCTAGCAATGGACTTCTTGAAGTATTCAACAGGTACAGAGGCACTAGCAGCACAAGCGTCTTGGATTTCTTATGGTCCAGCACGTAAGTCTTCTGGTCCATTAGTAGGTAAGTACGCAACTGACGAGTCTATCGATATGGGTCCACAGATGCCAACTAACCCAGCTAACTTGACTAATGCTGTACAAAGTAACTTTGAATTCTGGGCAGACAATGCTGACCAGTTGAAAGAGCGCTTTAACGCTTGGCTTGCAAAAGGCTAAGTTAGTTTGATCTGATCTACCTACCGCATGGGGATTCTCCTCATGCGGTATCCAGCCTAACAGAGAAATTCCATGTCTGATTCGACGTCACAGATTCTTACCGCCGACGGTATTCCTTTAAAAACTAAACTTGCTCGGACGACCCGGCAGTTACGTTGGAAGGCATTGTTGTTAACGCTGCCACTCGTTATTTTCATCATCATCACCTTCGTGCTACCGATTGGTCAAATGCTGTACCGTTCTGTGCACAATCCTACTGGAATCAATGTGACACCGAACTTTGCAGAGGCTATTCAGGAGTGGGATGGCCAAGGTTTACCTGATGACAGAATGGTCGAGATTTTTGTAAAAGATTTAGCACTGGCTAAGAAAAACCGTGAAATCGGTAAGACGGTTGGTAACTTAGCCACCCGTATTAACTACGAAATTCCGGGCTCAAGAAGCCTATTTACGTCTACTGCACGTAAAGCAAAAAATATTAAAGAAGGTCCATATATGGACGCCCTCATTAAAATCAATAAGAAATGGGAAAACCCTGCGATATGGCTAAGCCTACAGCGAGCATCAAGAGAATACACTGCCTCGTTTTACTTGGCGGCACTTGATCGCAAGTATGATGATAAGGGCAATGTGGTAAGAGCAGATGAGCTCTACCAAATTTATATACCTATATTGCTTAAAACGCTTTGGCTGTCGGCGGTGATCACACTGATATGCTTTTTACTCGCTTATCCCGTGTCGTATTTGTTGTCGACGCTGCCAATGCGAACCTCTAATTTATTGATGATATTGGTATTGCTACCGTTTTGGACGTCACTACTCGTAAGAACAACCGCATGGATTGCGATGCTGCAAACTGAGGGTATCGTGAATGATTTCTTGGTTTTCCTTGGGGTCATTGGGGATGATGGCCGTATCCAGATGATCTACAACATGACGGGTACGATTGTTGCAATGGTTCACATCCTGTTGCCATTTATGATTTTGCCACTGTACTCCGTCATGAAAACAATCCCGCCAAGCTACATGCGGGCGGCCAAGTCGATGGGTGCTTCAACCACATACTCATTCTTTAAAGTGTACTTCCCTCAAACGATTCCAGGTATTGCAGCCGGAACGTTGTTGGTCTTCATTTTGGCGATTGGTTACTACATTACCCCAGCGTTGGTGGGTGGTAATGATGGTCTATTGATTTCAAACCTCATCGCAGACCACATTAAGAGTACGTTGAACTGGAGCCTTGGGGCCGCACTTGGAACGATTCTACTGGTGGTCGTGCTGGTGTTCTATTGGGTTTATAACAAACTTGTCGGTGTCGACAATCTGAAGTTCGGGTAAGTTATCATGAAGCAAAATTCATTTTTCAAGCGTCCCGGCACGTGGGTATTACTGGCGCTAACTGCGGCTATTTTCTTGCTGACACAATCAATCGGTGTAGCGTTTGTATTCCTGTTTGTGTTTGGTGTGCCGCTATACTTTATGGAAGACTTGCCAGCTTACGCGACAACAGCGGATAAGATTGGTAAGTATATTTTCCTATTTATTTGCTCACTGATCTTTATATTTTTGATCACGCCGATACTGATTATTATCCCGTTATCGTTTAACGCAGAGCCATACTTTACCTTCACTGAGGGCATGGTGGCACTAGACCCCAATGCCTATTCATTACGCTGGTACGCTGATATCTTCCGTTTCGGTATGTTAGACCCAGACGGCATGACTAATTGGTGGTCCGACATGTGGGAGAACGCGACATGGGTTAATGCGGCACGTAACT
>JBMZDT010000049.1:0-9021 GCA_049614505.1 Leucothrix sp. | reverse complement strand
CCTGCGGCTAGTCATACCGTCATGCTTTGGGGGCTAGGTGCTTTTGCAGTTGGGTTGATTTGCTTCGAGTTTTCAGCCGTTTTCAACAACGCGATGATGCCCAGCCTTGTCCCCCGTGCAGAACTTGGCAAGCTCTCCGGCAGCAGCTGGGCACTAGGCTACATTGGCGGGCTGATTTGCCTAGTCGCCGTACTGGGCTTTATGGTTAGCAACCCAGGTACAGGTAAAACCTTGCTTGGTAATCCCCCTATTTTAGCGCTTGATCCAGTAAATCATGAAGGAGACCGAGCTAGCGGACCGCTCTCTGCGCTTTGGTTTATTGTATTTATCATTCCATTATTTTTATTTACCCCTGACCAAAAGCGCTTAAACAAGGCCTCTGGGGCTGTCACTCAAAGCCTTAAATCGTTGTGGCAAAGTATTCGGGGCTTGCCCAAGCACCCTAGCTTGTTTGCGTTTTTAACGTCTAGCATGCTGTATCGTGACGCACTCAATGGACTCTATGCTTTTGGAGGAATTTATGCAGCGGGTGTGATGCAGTGGAGTATTATCTATATCGGCATCTTTGGTATTTTAGCCAACATCACAGGCGCGATAGGTGCTTGGCTTGGCGGACGCGCCGACAGTCGTTTTGGTTCTAAAGCCGTTGTAACAGCCAGTATTTTACTCTTAATTATCACAAGCATCTTAATTATTAGTACAGACCCACAGCATATATTATGGGCTGAGGTGCCCGTTGACAGCACGCTACCTAACCTCTTATTTTTTGTTTGCGGTGGCTTTATTGGTGCTGCTGGTGGTGCTTTGCAGGCATCATCACGTACTCTGATGGTAGATCAAGCAGATCCAAAGAAGATGACTGAAGCTTTTGGCCTATATGCCCTTTCAGGCCGTGCCACCAGCTTTATCGCGCCACTGGCCATTGCGTTTACAACAGCGGCTTTTGCTAGCCAGCGTATTGGGATCACTCCTGTTATTGTGTTATTTGCGATATCGCTATTACTTTTACCCAAGGTTCATGCAAGGCTCACCTAGCCTCCGTTATTTTGTGTTGAACTTTTACGCACCAATCATTTCCAATAACAAGCGCATAAAGATTTAAGCTAGCCTGAGCCAATAAACTAACCAAAGAAAACGATAATGTCACCAATACGCCGCCTAACCCTTGCCTATTTGCTAAGCTTCGTTTGCCTACTACTAGCAACAACCGTGAGTGCCACAGAGCAAATCGCTATTGACCCAAACCTTATAGTTTCAAACAAGTTTTTAATGGGTCAATTTAGCGCCAGCAAACGCGATGACTTTGTCCGAATTCATAAAAAATACGCCTCCCGCAGTGGTATGTATCTGCAAAAACTCCCATACGATGCTTTTAAAGCAATGCACGCTGATGCCAAAAGAAGCGGCATTACACTTAAAATTCTCTCCGCATCACGTAGCTTTTATCATCAAAAATCCATATGGGAAGCTAAATGGAATGGAAAGCGCCGCGTCGGTAGCATCCGCAATATCAAACGATCCATCAAAAACCCAACCCGACGTGCCCTGAAAATTTTAGAATATAGCTCTATGCCAGGTAGTTCACGACATCATTGGGGAACCGATATTGACCTCAACGCTTTTAACAATCGCTACTTTGAAACGGGCAAAGGTAAAAAAGTTTATGCTTGGTTACTCGAAAATGCTCCGCGCTATGGCTTCTGCCAACCCTACACCCCAAGAAATTCATTCAGGCCTACAGGGTATAATGAAGAAAAGTGGCACTGGTCTTTTAAACCCTTAGCCTCAAGCTATACTCAGCAGGCTGAAAACCGCCTCAGCGACAGTATTTTTAAAGGATTTAAAGGTGCTAAGACAGCAGCACGTATCGGCATTATCGACCGCTACGTGCTGGGCATTCACCCACAGTGCTATTGAGCGGCAACCGTTGGCTGCTGTGGTGCTTTAGCCACCTTGTCAGTCGATTTATCATCAACCGGTAGCTTTTTATCAGTCGCCAATAGCCACTCTTCAACTTCTTTAGAGTGAGCTTTTTGAACACGGTATTTTTTCAGCAGCTCATCATGCTCAGAATCCGCGAGCTGACGATCGATGGCAATTTGATATCCGCCTTCGTTTTCCAGCAGAACAACAGGCGACTGACCTTGTTTTAGTAACGCATAAAACTGCTTGAAACTACTGAATGACTGACCATTAATCTTATGCAGTCGCGTATAAATACTGTTATGAAATCCTCGATTACTGGATGATGCCAGTACCTGACTCACTAAAATTTCATCCTCTTGGATGTCATCTTGTTTTTGCACAAACTCTTCTTTTGTCAGGCACTCTTCAGGCTTGCGCTTCGCAATAATCACAAATCCCCCATAGATGAGGTAACGTGGATCTTGATCAAAAACAAAGTTAGATTTTAAATTTTTAGTGAGTGACACATTAACGGTCATCGGCTTACCATCACGAACCAAGTCCAATGCGACCGTATCACCGAGTTGGTGTAGCTGGACAAAGTGCTCAAAGTCGACACGGTGGCGTTTATCACTCACAACCATGCCATTATTTTCAATTTTTTGACCATCGATTCGCGTAATGATATCCCCTTTCTTTAGCTGTTCATCGGTAGGTGTGTTGTAACAAACTTTGCTGACCAGTACACCTGATTGCTGTTCAGTCAGGTTATACCCTTTGCGTAAAGCGGGGCTTACCAAACTTTGAAAGCGTGCCGATAATTCTGGAAAGCCATCATAACGCCCATCTTCCATATCCGCTAAAAAGCGCTTCAAGATCGTCACTGGAATCATGTAGCCAATGTTTTCTTCACCATTACGCGATTGCATAACGATACCAACTACTTTGTTGTTAACTAACGCAGGCCCACCGCTGTTACCGGGGTTGATAGCTGCATCGACTTGAATCGCCTGAAAGGTAAGGTAACTATGCACATACATTTGATGCTCGATACGCGAGATAATACCCTTGGTAATGCTCAACGCTTGTCCGCCGACGGGGTAGCCAAAAACCGTCACTTCTTGATGCACATCGGGTAATTCACCCAGCACCAGAGGTTGAATGTCGGCTAGTTGCTCAGGCGACTTCAATTTAAGAATGGCTAGGTCAACTTCATGAGCAACCGCCTCAACCTCAGCTTCAAAACGCTTCGAATCACCATCGCGCTGAACTTCAATAAAAGTATGATTTTCAACGACATGAGCATTAGTGATGATCCGCCCACCTTCTAGGAAAAAGCCTGATCCTGAACCTGAGGCAGTATGCGAACTCCAAGGTGCACGCGGGTTATCGGATTTGGCGGTGGCATACACCATCACCACTGAGTCTGACAGGCGCTGCGTGTTTAGCGGTGATGCTTTCGCTGCCGCCATGCCAGCCCACAGCAGCATGATAACCATTAGCAAGCACTGCATGATGTTCTTAGAAGAAATCCCCATAATTTTACTCTTTTTTTGACTGACACAATTTTGCGCCCTGTAACAATTTTTGTATCTTGGCTACACGGCAATTAATTGATCAATTTTTACCCATAAACTGATCGAATGCACAGTATACTCCTATGTCCAAAAAAAGATCATGAAATATTGCACATCCAAGGTAAAGTCAACTCTTGAGAACGTCTTACTGATGTTTAACTGTAACGATTGCACTAACTAAAGAAATAGCTGTCTAACAAAGTGACAAAAAAGGGCTTACCCATAAAAACAAGAATCTACTAATAACTAATCAAGGATGATTAATATGCTTAAACCCCTAGCCTGTACGCTTATTTCTGGTGTATTACTATCAGGCTGCCATATGTATGGTGGTCAGCAAGTTCAAGAAACTCACTACAAAGTCATTGCCAAAAAGGTGTCAACTAAACACCACGGACACCCAAAACCTGGTATTGCCCATTCACATCCCGCTAATCACTACACAACTGTCGTTCATCACAGCCATGCAAATGGCGGCAACCCACACAAACACCACTATGGTAAGGCAGCACCCAAGCGGCCAAGCAAAGCAGTGTTTCATGTGAAAGTTGTGGCAAAGCACAAATATCACTAGCGCTGGCTCAAGGCTATTAGCCCTATGGCATGATTAAGGACTGCCCCTCAACGACCACGTTAATATCTTTAATTTTATCGCGATTGGCCGCAAAAATTTCTAAATACATACGACCATTGTCTTTACCGTAGACACGCTGCGCCAAACGAAAGATAGATTCACCGGGTAGTACTGTCGCCATCATTTTACCCGTCGCTGGGTCAAGCGATAACTCAGCAGGGTTTGCCACAATACCCGGTGCCTGTGCTACTGCTGGGGTGCCGCTTTGTGAAACAACACTTGGCATGGGTCTACCGGTAATTTCGGTTACGGCTAAGTTGGCGGCTAGGCGAATTTCAGGCATCTGCTTACCTTCATCCAGCGCTTTTACAACCACCTGCTTTAAGCTCAGTGATGCTTGCTCAGACTCAGAAATGCTGGTTAATCTTAAGATATTAATAAGCCGTTGAGCGATGGCTGATGTTGTTTTCTGAACACTGACAGCGGCGCTCTCAACCGACTGATTAGTTTCAGCATTTGCGATTGACACACATAATAAAATCGCCAAAGGGGTTAAGTATTTCATCTGCTTTCCTAGTGATTTAGTGGTTTCTTTTTGATATCTCTACTGCGACTGCTTTTTGAATATCTAAACTGACCGACTTTTTAATCGAATGCCTGATCGATTGTTCAATAGCCCGCTGCTTTTTTAACTGCGCTTTAGGTACTTTGCTATCCGCTATAAGCAAATCAACTACCCGAGAGCGCTTGGACAGCGTGGGCATTTTATCCTCAATTTTCGCAATAGAAAGTGACGATTTTTTAACAACTGGACTGGGCTTAGTAGCCACTTTCTTCTTGCTTTTTTTCTTAGACTTAACAAGTGCGTCAGCGGCATTGGGGGAAGCAATCTGCGTTTCATAAAAATAGACACCCGCGCCAAGCCCAGCAAAAATAACAAAAAAGAAAATTAAAATACCTTTCATGAGTTCGGTTTCCCTGATCGGCTCATCAAAATGTTCATCGACTTTCGCAACAGCTCAACCGCTCTGGATAAGTCGCCAATCTCATTTTTAGTATTGCTGCCAATAGGGGATTCTAGATCGCCTCGGCTAAGCCTCTCTACTTGGTCTTTAAGATCAACCAGTGGCTCTGACAGTGAGTTTGCCAACATGGCTGCAAAAATGAGACTTAATAGCAAGCTGACGCCAGCAATAATCAGAGACACGGTCAAATAATCATTCAGCGGTTTGAAAAGTGCCGCCTTGGGAGCCATGCTAAACAGATAGCCCAGCGTCGGTCGACCTTTGCCCAATTCAATCGGCGTTGACAAACTCAGCATCGACTCACTTTCCGATGTTACTGTCTGCTGGCTACCTTTAACTGTTGTTAGTGGCAACGCCTTATCGTCAAATATGTTCGCTTTGGTGTTTAAATTATCTGGGCCACTCCAACGCTTAGATTCATCAGGATGATAATAGTAAAAGCCATCTGGATCAGTCAAAGCAATCGTCCACTGTGCTTGACTGGTGCCGACAATACGACCAATTAACGCATCAGCATCGATATTGAGTACCAAAACACCTTGCCGTGCGCCATTCGCATTACGCACAATTGTTGAATAGCGTAGTGTGCCTTGCAGTAGTTGCGCCAGTTCATCGCCATTCTTCCTAAGTTCCAATGGCGATATGTAAATTTGGTTGGTTTTTAAATTCAGTGTTTGCTTAAAATACTCGCGCTTACCTCGGCTTAGCAGCTCGCCACGTTTTTCCAGACTCGTCGCGATGCCAGCCACATTTTCAATGCGCACTTGCTCTTTTCCAGACAAGTCAAAAAAACGTACCGATGAGTAGATTTGCTGCTGCTGAGCAAATTGCTGTATTGAACTGCGCAAGTTTGTTAATAGCAGTTTACTGCGCTTTGCTGATGACCTTTTTGCTGCGAGATATAATTGCACGGCACTAGAATCCCGTAAAAACAGCAAGTCTGACTCCACCCTTGACACAGTGCTCGAAATAATTTGTTGGGCATAGGTCAGCTGGTTACGCTGCTCAATAAGCGCATTCTCACGCAGCGCATCTGACGTAGAATAAAAACTGTAAGCCCCAATTAATATTGCTGGCAGTAATGTCAACACCATCATGGTCAGCATTATTTTGTTGCGTATCCTTCTCATTGACTGCTCGTAATCCTTTACATGTCAGGCAAGATAACCATCTCCGCCTTTGCCTTAAATAATTGCTTTTCCTTGTCGGTGTCTAGTTGATTTTCTAGCGATGCAAGCAGGTAAGTCAGGTTATTGGGGCGTTGGTCATAATCACGCTTCCACTGCTCAACAGCATCTGCAACCACAACACTCGCAGCAGGCCCTAAAAACTCAGTTAAAATATAGATGTATTGGTGAATAACCGGAACAATCGCTTCATGAGTCGGCTCAGTAACCATTGTTTCTTGAGGTAATCCCGCAGCCTGATTCTGCTGAGCAGCGATCAGTTGCATAGCTTCTGCGGACTGCTGCTTTAACATTTCAGAGGCAGATTTAATGCCCATACTAATCATGGGTAGGTTAATTTTCTTATCCGTCAGCAATAAGATAACGTGCCCACCAAACAACCGAAAGCCCGCGAGATAGCCACTATTAATCCCTACAAAGACTTCATTATGCGTTTTCTCAACCGATTCCAATGCTAAAAAGACTTGTGCGATCACCTCGCTGCTACTCGCCATCGCATCTTGCAATTCATCAGAAAAATTTGAGCTGATTATTGCCCCATTTTTATACACACCAACCTGGCGCACACCACTTAAGGCCGTTAGCGTCTCTACAATGGCCTGCATATTATGTGATGTCCATTCTGTTTGTTACAACCATTGCAGCATATCCTCAACCTGTTGACTGAGTGCAGGCACTGAAATAGAGCGCTCAGAGCACACACCAAGTGACCTGTCATCCTCAACAAATACAGTCAAATTATCATCCTCTGGTCCACGCAACATAATTTTATTCACGGGCCCTAGCCCTGCAACATCCACCAAATTTGGCGTAATACCGGACAGGTAGGCAATAAACTGATTCATTGACTCATCATCAATGGTTGTATCGACTAACTCACCTAGCTCCGTGGTGATAGAAACACCCGTTACACCGCGTAAGCCATTAATAGCCGCCATCGCTTTTTGATTAAGCTCAAAACTAGACTCAACTGAGCGGGGCAACGGAGGCGGAGTCGCTGGTGCAACGGGGTTTTCAGTAGATGGAAGCACCTCGCTCTGTGGCTTAGCATCCATTGTCGCCACACCTTGTAACTGCTTTGATGATTCATCACGCTCTATGGGCTTCAGTTCTAATACTTTATGCACTAGATTGAGTACGTCTTTCTTCTCTCGAGGGTCGATATTGATAATCTCAGCTTCGAGGCCAAGCTGCTCCATCCAATCCTCATAAACTTCAGGTAGCAACGGTTCCCTGATATCAAGACGCGTAATACCAATAATTAAACGCCCTGTTTCTTTGATAAAGTCAGCAAACTGCTCAGAAAAAAACTTGAGATCACGAAAGGGATAATTCCGATTGTTATCCAGCAGGATAACCAGCCCATTAGCGCCTTCGGTGAGAATCTCCCACATAAAGTCAAAGCGCTCTTGCCCTGGCGTGCCATACACATGAACCACTGAACCTGCCTCATCATCGATTGATAGATTACCGTAGTCCATCGCTACCGTCGTGGTGCTTTTGCGTTCCAAGGTAATATCATCTGAAACAGACACATCAGTGCTGACCGCTTTTTTATCGGTGAGTGATTCTATTGCTGTTGTTTTGCCAGACCCTACAGGGCCTGTAATAATGAGCTTATACTGCAAGAGATGATATCCTTATACCTAAGCAGACGATGTTAGTTACCTGTGGGATACTGACGCTTAAACATTCACCAGACTGGTAGCACGTAGACAAACGGTACTATCCAAATGTATAAACGTAAATTCTCTAAAAACTGACACAACGTTTTTAGGGATGCCTTACAATTTTATCCGACTATGACACATCGTCAGACTAGGGTTTCAAAGTGTGACTGCTTTTAGCCGCACAAATTCAACCAAATCACACAGAATTATTAGTTTAATCGCTTATATTGTTTTGAGCAACTGTTAGCAATTGAACCGTTCGTCATGTTTTGATAACCTCAGTATAGAATAGCTCTATTAGTGATCTTTTCCTTGGCCTATAAATACACCAAATAAACCCATACAAGGACTTTCCTATGCGTACTCTATTAATTTCTTGCTTAGTTATGCTAACCGCTGGATGCGGTGGTTTTGGCAATTCTCGCTCAAGCACATTTGTCGCGATCCCTGTGCCAGATGACGTCAGATTTGTTATTTACACGCTAGAAACCGCATCGGGTCGCAGGACTTGGCGACTGAATAATGACAACCTACAAATTAGGCTCACAACGAACGCCAGAAATGGGCAACTCATTGGCAGCCAGACAAAAAAGCTAAAACCTAATGACTACAACTGGGTTGTTTATAATTTAGAGCAATCAAACTTCACAAAAGTTAAATCCGTTAATGGCCCCAGAAACTCACAAGGTAATGAGACATTAACGGTTATTACGCAAGCGAAGAGCTATTCATTTATCCAAAACCACACCATTCGTTTTCCCAATGGCTTTCAGAAGGTTGTGAATGTGATACCTGGGTTTGTTAACTCTAGATAAATAATTTCAAATCATTAAAGCAATAGCGGCTTAGTAATGAGCTTTGCTGGCCGTTTTTCACCTAAGATTTCAATGTGGAATGCTGCTCCCTCTGCAATCAGTCTTGACGGTACAAACCCAATCGCCACAGATTTTTTTGCCCAATGAGCATACCCTCCAGATGTCACAAAACCAACTAGCTCACCGTCATACCAAATCGGCTCGTCTGCGTTAACATCCGTATCATCAACGTCAACGATGAAGGTTGCTAATCGCCTGCTTACACCAA
>JBMZDT010000048.1:0-9049 GCA_049614505.1 Leucothrix sp. | reverse complement strand
CAACGAATCATTTCAACCGCAGGTTGAGTGAGTGAATTGGCCTACCTAAGCGCTTGTTTCAATTATGTTTAAAAAAACAAAAACTAATGCAATCAACTTGCCTTCCTATTCGTCATTGAAGGGTCAGTGCACAGCACACCCAATGACAATAATTTAAATTTTACTATAGGCATTTGATTTATGAGTTCTAAACAAATACTAACCGCTAGTTTGTTATCTTTAGTCACTGTGGGCGCACATGCCGCAGATGTAAAAACGATTGCTAAGTCTAGTGGCGATGGCCCACAGGTCAGTGAATTTTCCGCAGGGCAGTACGTTGTAAAGTGCGTGGGTGCAGCCAAAGGGGGTGAAAATGACTGTGGGGCGCTAGATGGTTCACACTCTTGTGCTGGCCTTAGCCCTAAAGGAGAGGATCATACTCTCAACGAATGGGTTTATATGAGTTTGCAGGACTGCGCTGAGCATGAAAATGGTCATTTTATGATGAAAGGCAAAGATGGCAGCGTGGCACTGACTAAAACTGAGTTTCAAGTAAAGAAAGTCGTTGAGTAAGTGACGGCTAAACTACCGGCTGGAATTGGACTGGGTTTCCGATTTCAGCATGCCCCTCAGATTTTACAAGACCAACCTGCAACGCCTTGGTTTGAACTCATTGCTGATGATTTGCTGTTATCAAGTGGCCGTCAACGCGTCGTTGAAAAAATTCGGCAGCATTACCCTATTGTGCTGCACGCGGTGGGTTTGAATATTGCAGGGCCTGATCCTTTAGACCAGAATTATTTGAACGCAATTAATCAGGTTTACAAACAAACTGAAGCGGCGTGGTTGTCAGATCATTTATGTTGGTCAGCGGCCGGTAACCGTCAGCATTTTGACTTATTACCCTTTGCCTTTACTGAAGCGATGCTGGGCTACCTAAGTTCACGCATTGATCAGGTTCAAGCCTGCTTGCAGCGGCCTTTGGTCTTGGAAAATATCAGCTACTACCAGCGTTTTCAGCAAGATGAGATGGGGGAGTGGGAATTTACGGCTGAACTCATGAAGCGGACGGGGTGTAAAATGCTACTGGATTTGAATAACCTCTGGACGAATGCAAGCAATTTTGATCTTGACCCTGTGGGTGAATTAGCCATGCTCATCAAGGCCATTAGTGCTGACGGCATAGTACAAATACACATCGCAGGCTCTAAATACTATCCCTCCGAGGATAAGAGTAAAGGTTACTGGGTCGACACGCACGGTGAACAAGTACCTGAAGCGATCTGCGAACTGCTAAAAACGATTTATAGTCATTATGGAGAAATTCCCACCATCATAGAGCGCGATAATAACTTGCCTAGCTTCAATACACTTGAATCTGAACGCCAAATGTTGGTGAGTACTGTTTATGGGTCATGAATTGGCATCACCATTTGCAGATTTTCAGCAGCAGATGTCGGCACAAATCTACTCAGGCAAGAAGGCTGGTGAGCTGCATGAATGGCGTTGCAGTAAACGTATTCCCAAGGATCTTGCGCTGAGTATTTATCAGGGTAATTTGCATGGTGGTGTTGCACAGCACTTACAAACACACTTTCCAGTGGCTTACGCCTATTTAGGAGAGCACGCCTATCAGGTGATTTGTGCGGAGTATTTAAAAGCCTCGCCACCTGAGCAGCCTATATTCACTATTTATGCCGCTCATTTCCCAGGCTTTATGCTGGAATATGGTGAACAAAACCCGCAACAGCTCATTTGGTCAGTAGCCGCGCAGCTAGCCCAGATTGATTTTTTTCATCATAATGCTTTTTGTGAGGGTCAACGTATTGACGTCGAGGAGCAATATTACACACTCTGGCTTGATACTAGATCGGCTATCAGCGATGACAGTCATGCCAATGCTCAGGGCCTTTATCAGCGACTCGACTTACATCCTGAGCATTATCAGCAAGCTAGTCGGCAGGTTGCATTGTTGACGTTCTGGGAGGGTGACGAATTATTTTTTCGTTTGGTGTAGTGCCGTCTTTTTCTAACCGTAAGCAGTGCGATTGATTGCTGATTATCGCTTTCTGACTGCCAATTTTAATTCTTAAATAAGATTTAAATTTGTCATTAAATCTCATAATTAGATAATATTGTGATTTTTGATCATGATCTAAACACTTACATCGGCACGTTTTACTAGTAAACTTATCTCATTAAAACAACGACTAGGAAAATACAATGTCTCTTAGAATTAACGATGTAGCACCAGATTTTACCGCTCAAACAACTCAAGGTGCGATTAACTTTCATGAGTGGATTGGTGATAGCTATGCGATCCTATTCTCGCACCCAAAAGACTTTACCCCAGTGTGCACAACTGAACTTGGCTATGCTGCCAAACTGGCACCTGACTTTGCTGCGCGCAATACAAAACTGATTGGTCTGAGTATCGATCCTGTTGATAATCATGCGGCATGGGCTGCTGACATTCATGAAACACAGGGCTCAGAAGTTGGCTTCCCGATGATTGGTGATACCGATTTAAACGTAGCCAAGCTTTACAATATGTTACCAGCTGATGAAGCCGCCTCTGATGGACGGACAGCGGCGACCAATGCAACGGTTCGTACGGTGTTTATTATTGGCCCTGACAAAAAAGTCAAACTGACCATGACATACCCAATGAGTGCAGGGCGTAATTTTGATGAGATTTTACGTGTGCTTGATGCGATCCAGGTGGGTGAAAAGCACGGTGTGGCAACGCCTGTTAATTGGACGAATGGCGATGACGTTATCATTCCACCAACGGTGACCAATGAAGCGGCTGAAGCCCTGTATCCTGAAGGTTTTACAACCATTAAGCCTTATTTACGTTATGTAAAGCAGCCTGGCTAAGCGTCTAAGACTGGCTGAAACGTCATATTAATTAGCTGAAATATAAGAGGCATTGGTTATTTTAATTCCAATGCCTTTTTTTTGGAATTTTTCAAAGGCAATATCGTCTATACTGCATTCGGTGTCTTTCACAGACCAACCCCATGGAGTGTGCATTATGAGTCAATGGTTTAACGTTAGTATTTTAAGTTTATGCTTGCTGGCGATCCCCCTTGCTACGCTAGCAAAAACGTCTGAAATTGAAGGCTTCAATCAACGTATGAAGCGTTTTGAGACCATCGTGGCACAACGTGTCAATGACCGTCCAGCATTGGTGAATGCCTATAATAATCTAGAAGATGCACTGACCCAGGAAATGGATCGGGCGTTTGATATGGTCATGACGAAAACGGATGCTAAACGCCGCAATGAGATGAACAAAGCCCAACAACAGTGGGCTGAGCATCGTGCCAGTGAATACACCTGGATGGATGCGGCACATGGGCCTATCGTAGAGCAGTCTGATGAGCATGTTAAAGTACTACAACTGCGTAACTTAATGATGAATGCTCGCGTATTACAACTTTATAGCTACTTGGACACCCTGCCAGAATTAACGGAAGAGACAACGTTTGATAATTTAGTGCCAAGAACAGACGTTGCGATTGCCGATGACAATGATCTAAAGATTGCGACTATTCGTGGTTTCTCGCTGGGCGAAGGTGCGTGTTTTCTTGATTTAGTTGATGAAAAGAGAAAGCCGTTTACTGAAGTGGCTAGTGCGGCATTTTGTCAACGCGAACGTGAATTGCTAGATAAACGCGTCAGCCTGACTTATCGCCTCGGTGTCGTACCTTCAGCAGCCTGTGCGGTTGAAAGTGTCACCTGTGTAGAGAATAATATGCTCATACTCGTGAGTAATGCACAAGTGATTCGACCGAAACGTTAAATCAATTGACAGGGATTGTTATTGACTGCATGAAACATCCAACGATACCAAGTAGTTATGTTCGCCATTTATTGTCACAGGTACAAGAGCAAGGGTATAGCGTTGGTGATTTATTGAGCTATGTTGGTATTGATGCAGTTGATTTAGAGCAAGAGAATGCAATCTCTGCCAACTTATTTAGCGCGTTGTATCAGCGTGTCATGTACATCGCGCAAGATGAATACTTTGGGATGATCAGCGTTGGGAAAGTGCCGACGGGTACTTTTCGCATGATGTGCCTAGCAATTATTCATAGCCGAACCTTGGGCGAAGCGGTTTCTCGTGCAAGTGATTTTCATGAGATTTGCAGAGGCGCACGAATTAAGCCAGATTTGACGCGAGGGGGACGCTACGCAAAAGTGTCGTTTGCAGCACTAGACAGCAATAGCCCCGAAGAGTCCGAAGTATTTTTTAGCAGTCAGTCCGCCGCAGAAACCACCACATCACTTTCGATGTGGCATCATTTTATAAGCTGGTTGATTGGTGAGCGCGTTATTTTAAAAGCCGCGTATTTTAAATTTTCAAAACAAGCAGCCTTGGCTCATAGCCATCGGCGTTTTAGAGCCGATGTTAAGTTTGATCAGCACGACAATGCAATCGTATTCCCCTCGCGTTACCTAGAATACCCTGTGGTACAAAACGAAACGACCCTACAAGCCTTTCTAAAAACAGCGCCCTATCAATTACTAGTGATGGTCGGCAGCGAAGATAGCACCCTGCGAGAGCAAGTGATCGCAATGATAGGCCGGGACTTCAGCTTGGCTTCTCCCAGTGCGGAACAAGTTGCCAGAACGTTGAATATGTCTGTATCGACATTGCGGCGGCGTTTATTGGAAGAAAACACAACCTATCAAAAAATAAAGGATGAATGTCGGCGTCAGTCCTCAATCGATTATATGAATTCCCCTGAGCTATCGATTAATGATGTGGCAGGTTTAATGGGATTTGATGAGCCGTCTGCATTTTTTCGATCCTTCAAGCGCTGGACAGGTATGACGCCGGGTGAATACCGCCAGAGCAAGGCTTACGCTGAGAACCTTAGCCGTCATTAATGATTGGCAAGCATCATCTTAGCCGCACTTTTTCCCATTGCCATTATCTGATCACTATCAATATACACGCCATCATTAGCTAATCGGCACAGGCCGTGCAACGTTGCCCAAGCGACCTGCGCAACCCTCAAAGGTGTTTCTTCATCACTGATAATATGGCGCGACTGTAAATCCTCGATTCGACTTAGCCAATGCCGGAAACTATTGCGTGAAGCGGTTTGCAAGGAGTCTGTCGCGAGTTTTTGCTTCCAGATTTTGCCTCCATACATCAAGTCATAATGCGCAGGATGAGTCATAGCAAACTGTATGTAGCGTTGTACCAAGGCCTCTAATTCTGCTAAGCCCGTCGAAGTATCATGATTTTGCGAATTAACAATCTTATCCTGCCTAGCAAAGCCCTCTTCTGCGACAGCGCACAGTAATTCGTTTTTATCTTTAAAGTGATGGTAGGGCGCTGTACGGGATACCCCTACGTAGTCAGCTAACTTTCTCATCGATAAGGCATCCGGGCCTTGGGTTTGAATCATTTCACCCGCAGCTTGAATAAGACTTTGGCAGAGATTACCGTGATGGTAATTGGTTTTTTGTTTTTCCATTATTTCAGGTTAACAAGCCAACTTGACACCGTCAAGATAACTGTATATTTTGAACACATCTGATAAATAAGCCGTAATACGCTGGGTGGACTCTCATGACTTATGAATGTTTTGATGTATCAATTGACAATCACATTGCACACCTACAGCTAAACAGACCACAGCAACATAACAGCATGAACAAAGCCTTTTGGAAGGAATTTCCAGAAGCACTTCACGCCATTGATCAATCTGGCGATGCACGTGTCTTAGTGATTTCATCCATTGGTAAGCACTTCTGCTCAGGCATGGACTTGGCTGTGTTTCAAAACCCTGACCCTAAAATGTTCGGGGGTGAGCCGGGTCGTCGTGGTGAGTTTGTCAGGCGTTTGGTATTACAGTTGCAGGCGTGCTTTACCCAAATAGAGAATGTT
Source organism: Leucothrix sp. (assembly GCA_049614505.1). GTDB lineage: Bacteria > Pseudomonadota > Gammaproteobacteria > Thiotrichales > Thiotrichaceae > Leucothrix. Next base: position 3,162 of record JBMZDT010000048.1, on the reverse strand, counting down.
CGCATCCCTGTGCTCAGTGCGATACAGGGCGGCTGTATTGGTGGGGCTGTGGATATGGTCTGTGCCAGTGACAGCCGCTATTGCTCAGCAGATGCCTATTTTACCATCAAAGAAACGGCGATGGGCATGACAGCAGATCTGGGCACATTACAACGTTTACCACAGCTTATCCCCGCAGGGTTGGCCAGAGAGCTTGCCTATACAGCGCGTAAACTAACAGCGGATGAAGCGCTTGCGTGCGGGTTTGTTAATAAGGTCTATGACACACCTGATCTGCTGCTGGCTGGTGTGATAGAAACAGCTACACACATCGCAGCTCATTCCCCATTAGCGGTGGCAGGTAGCAAAAAGATGTTGAATTACGCACGTGATCACAATGTGGCTGACAGTTTGGAGTATATGGCTACTTGGCAAGCTGGTATGTTTCAACCCAATGACCTGATGTTAAGTATGGCGGCGCAAGTGCAGAAAAAACCGGGCGCATTTGAACCATTACTGCCAATCACCGAACCCTTTGAATAGCGCCCGCTAAACAGATTTAAATACTATTTTGGATACCACTATGACAACAACGAACTACCCAGCGTTAATGCAGCCCTTAGATTTAGGTTTTACCACTTTGAAAAACCGCGTATTGATGGGATCAATGCACTTGGGGTTAGAAGAACAAAAAGGTGGTTTTGAGCGCATGGCCGCTTTTTATGCTGAGCGTGCCAGAGGGGGCGTGGCGATGATTGTTACTGGCGGGATCGGCCCGAACCCTGAAGGCGCGGTTCATGCACATGCCGCTGCGCTAACCAAACCAGAGCAGGTCGACCAACATAAGATTGTGACCGAGGCTGTGCATCAGGCAGATAGCAAAATCTGTATGCAAATTTTACACACTGGTCGCTATGCGTATAACGATAAGCTGGTTGCACCTTCAGCGATTAAAGCGCCAATCAATATGTTTGTGCCTAAAGCACTGACGGATGATGAAATTGAAGAACAGATAGCAGATTTTGTTAACTGCGCGGCACTCGCTCAAGAAGCGGGCTACGACGGTGTAGAAATCATGGCATCTGAAGGCTATTTCCTCAATCAGTTTATTGTGGCGCATACCAATCATCGTGATGATGACTGGGGTGGGAGTTATGAAAATCGGATCAAACTGCCGATTGAAGTGGTTAGACAAGTCCGGGAAAAAGTGGGTGATGAATTTATTATCATTTTTCGACTATCAATGTTGGATTTGGTTGAGGAAGGCTCAAGCTCTGAGGAAATCATAGTGTTAGGCAAGGCGATCGAGCAAGCCGGCGCAACCATTATTAACACGGGCATTGGTTGGCATGAAGCACGTATTCCAACTATTGCGACCAAGGTTCCACGCGCTGCTTTCACATGGGCTACGGCGAGAATTCGTGAATCGTTATCCATCCCAGTCATTACTTCAAATCGGATTAACACTCCTGAAGTTGCTGAGGCAGTACTACAACGGGGCGATGCAGATATGGTTTCGATGGCACGCCCATTTCTTGCTGATGCAGAGTTTGTAATAAAAGCGGCAGAAGGCCGTGAAGATGAAATAAATACCTGTATTGCGTGTAACCAAGCGTGTTTGGATCAGATTTTCCAAGGAAAGCAGACAACGTGTTTGGTTAATCCACGGGCTTGTTATGAAACAGAGCTAAACTATGAGCCCGTAGTGCAGGCTTCGCGTATTGCGGTGGTAGGTGCGGGCCCTGCGGGCTTAGCGTTTGCCAGCACTGCGGCACAGCGTGGGCATACTGTAACACTATATGATGCTTCCGATAAAATTGGCGGACAGTTCAATCTAGCGAAACAAATCCCTGGTAAAGAAGAATTCAATGAGACGCTGCGTTACTTTGCAAAGCAGTTGGAACTGCACGGTGTCGAGGTACGTCTCAATACTCGAGTGACCGCTGAAGCATTGGCCGCAGAAAAATACGATCAGGTGATTGTGGCTACAGGTATCGTGCCACGTGAGTTAGATTTACCCGGCATCGATAATGATAAAGTCTTATCGTATATTGATGTCATTAACGGGGCTGAAGTTGGAGCTAAAGTCGCTATTATTGGTGCTGGTGGCATTGGCTTTGACGTTGCAGAGTTCTTAACGCATGAAGGCGATCATAGTAGCCTGAATATTCCAGAGTTTATGGCGAAGTGGGGCATTGATATGTCAGGTGATGCACGAGGAGGTATCAAGGGTGTTGATGCGACAGAAACGCCATCCACCCGTGAGGTTTACTTATTACAGCGCAAAAAGTCTAAGGTTGGGAAGAATTTAGGCAAGACTACTGGGTGGATTCATCGTGCAGGCCTTTCGAAAAAAGGCGTTAAGATGCTATCTGGCTGTCAGTATTTAGGGGTAACCGAAGCAGGTTTGGAACTGACCGTGATGGATGATCCGCAAACGTTAGCGGTCGATAATGTCATTATTTGTGCGGGCCAATTACCGAATCGCACACTCGCTGATACGTTGATGGAAATGTCACCAGAGCTGTCTGTGCATGTTATTGGCGGTGCTGACGTAGCCGCTGAGTTAGATGCAAGACGCGCCATCAACCAAGCCTGCCGTTTAGCTGCTGAATGCTGAGGCAACAATACTTATCGCTTAGACTTGATGATTGAGTTTGTTATTAAACATGACACTTTTTGTTATTGGCCTAGCACGCCAAATCATCGAAGATTGAATAACGATAATAAGTAAGGTGAACGAAAATGCCAGACTATAAGGCACCCCAGCGTGAAATGAAATTTGTTCTTAATGAGGTTTTTAACCTTGAAGAACACTATCAGCAGTTACCCGGATATGAAGAGGCAACAGGTGATGTTGTTGAGGCCATATTGGAAGAGGGTGCTAAGTTCTCTGAGCGTGTGTTGTCACCACTGAACCAAAGTGGCGACCAACAAGGTTGCACTTACGATAATGGGGTCGTGACGGCACCGGATGGTTTTAAAGAGGCCTATGAGCAATTTGTTGATGCAGGTTGGCCTTCACTACCTCACAAAGAAGCCTATGGTGGACAAGGTTTACCTGAGTCATTGGGCATTTTTATCAATGAAATGATTGGTACCGCCAACTGGGCTTGGAGTATGTATCCCGGTTTAAGCCATGGGGCAATGGCAACGCTGGATCAACACGGTACTGATGAGCAA